>DAOOPF010000051.1:0-13962 GCA_035388125.1 bacterium
GATTGATGGTGAAATCCATGGTCAGGTCCGAGGTGACGCCCGCCTTGCCGTCCAGGCCGCCCTTGATGTGGCCGGTGCGGCCGGGCGCAAAGGGGTTGTCCGGATCCGGACGGCCCGTGCTCAGATCGCTGACGGCGTAGGGGAGCAGTTCAACGCGGTTGGGTTGGACGAGATTCTTCAGGCCGTGCAACTCACCGAAAAAGTGGACCATTCCTGAGGCATCCCTGGGGATGTGCTGCCAGAGGGTCAACTCATCCTTTCGTGTCAGTTCGCGGTAGATCTCGAGGCCCCAGATCTGCTCCGGCTGGTCCGGGTAGCGCAGCTGGCTGAAAGGGATGCGCATTTCCGCGGTCCAGCCCGAATCGTCGATGGCTGTTTTGGCGAACCAGACCGGATCCCAGCTTTCATCCTCGTTGTCGCCATCGTTGCTGAAGATGAGATCCTGTCTCACTCCGGCGGCGGTGACGCCGAAGGCGAAGGCCGTGCGGCGGTCGAAATAGCTGTCGAGGATGATCCCCGCTTCGTCCACCTCCGCATCGCCGTCGCGGCGGGTGAGGCGTGAACTGATTTTGTCCGCCTGCCGGTCGTGGCTGCGGATCAGCACATAGAGGTTGTCCGCGTCGTAGACGATCCTGAACCCGCTCTTCTCGCTGGCAGGCGCGCCATTGTCCGGTTCGTGCTGGGTGAATCCCTGACCGGGATCAGCTTGCTGCCAGACAGCGTCATCGCTCCGGCCGTCGATGACCGGTGCAGCGAGATCGCAGAAATGCGCGGTATAGATTTTCTTGCCGACATCCTGCGCCGTTCCCCCTGCGACGCTCATCAAAATCAGCATGAATAAAAGTTTTTTCATCGTGGCCGTCTCTCAGCAGTCAAGTGGGAAACAAATCGGGGGATTGTACCATCCGTTCCGGCCTGGCAGTTCGGGGGAAATGAAGAGACTCACCGCATTGACCATACTCTGCAGAGCTCTTCAAGGCTTCACCCACGGAAACATACAGATGGAACGATAAAGCGGAGAGAAAGTTACAGCTGCCTGGCAGGATTCCGGATATCGGTTCACATTGGCCGGCTCCGGTTCAGGCCCGGCACCGGACTCCGGATAAGCCCCGGCGGCTGGAGAACCCGCCGGGATGCAGAGAATAAAAAAAGTCACATTTATCTTGATCGCGTTCAATTATAGAATTATATTTGCCATCGTCGACCGGCTGCTTCTTTGGCACCCGCTGCCGGCCGGATCTGTGCCCGATTTTTCTGCCGCCGCCTGTTAAAACGTGCTCCACTTCAGCAAGGGAGTGAGATAATGAAAGCCATTCGTGTTCTGATCCTGGTATCAGTTCTTTCGGTCATGCCCGTCCTGCTTCAAGCCGTGCCCCAGGAGATCAACCTCCTGCCGAACCCCGGATTTGAGGCCCGCACGCTCAGCGGCTGGTCGGGGGTGGATTCGTGCCGGGTGGAGATCCATTCCCGCGCCGGCCACTCCGGAAAAAAGGCCCTGGCGGTGACGCCGCTGCGCGCGCGGGGAGGGGTCGCCTGCGATGTCGCAGCACTCCTGCAGCCGGGGTACCGCTATGAGGCCGGCATCTGGCTTCGCAATGCCGAGGCGGGATGGGGTCAGGTCGATCTCTTCCTGGCCTGGCAGGAGGCCGGTCAGGAGAAGCAGTTTCTCATCGGCCGCGCCGACTGCGACAAACTCGTCTGGACCAGCCTGGTCCAGACTTTCTTCGTCCCCGAAAGCGCGGCGCCGGGCAGCCTGCGCCTGATCTTCCGCAACGCCCTGGACCACATCGCTTTTCTCGTCGATGACGTGGTTCTGCGCCCGGCGCTGCAGCTGCGGGTAACGCACCCCGCCGCCGCTGCCGCACCCGAACTCCAGGCGCAGATGGGCCCAAAGCAGGACCAGCGCCGGGTGATTGCCGCCTCGATTCAACTCTTCGACATCCGCAACCAGGCCGCCGCCCGCTTCAGCCTTCCCCTGGATGCCCCCTTCTCCCCCTCCCTGCCCGACGGCTTTTACCGCGTCAGCGCTCATGCCCGGGACCTCGATGGCCGGCTTTTCACCGTTGACAAGAGCCTCCGCATCGGCCGGCCGGAGCAGCTGCAGCAGGAGCTCGCCGGGAAGGTCACTGCCCTCCTCTCCGACCCGGGGCTGGCCCGCTACCACGGCTGGATCAGCTACCTGGACTATATGATCGGCTATGCACAGCAGCGGGAGGGTGACGAAGGCGAACGGACCCTGCAGGCGCGCTACCGGCTGAGTCAGTGGCTGGACAGGATCCGGACCGATCCCGCCCTGCTGGATACCCTGAGCGGGGTGCAGGAGTGGGCTTACCTCTCCCGTGTTGATGATACCGGCCAGCCCTTCAAGCTCGCCATCCCGGCCGGATACGATCCCAACCGCACCTGGCCTCTGGTGATCGTCATGCACGGCTACGGCGGCAATCATCTCGAGTATTCCGGCGGCCTGCAGAGCAATCCCGACTATTTCGAACTGCACATCCTCGGCCGCGCCCGCGGCGGCTGGTATTACGACCTCTCCGAAGCCGATATCCTCGATGCCGTCGATTACGTGCGCGCCCACTGGCGCATCGATGACCGGCAGATCCATCTCAACGGCACCAGCATGGGCGGAGGCGGCACCTTCAGGATGGCCGCCCGCTATCCCGACCGCTGGGCTTCCGGCCGGCCGATCTGCGGCATGGGCCAGGACCAGATCATCCGCAACAGCCTCCACGTGCCCCTCTACTCCCTCCACAGCCAGGATGACCCCACTGTGCCGGTCCTGCTCTCGCGGGCTCCGCTGCAGGCGCTGCTGGCAGCCGGAGGGCAGGTGGTCATCGATGAGACCAACGGCCTCCAGCATGCCGCATGGAATTATCAGGAGGGCAATGCCCGCGCCCTGGCATGGATGACCGCCCAGGTGCGGCCCGACTTGAAGGAGATCCGCCATATCGATTTTACAGCCCGGGACCGTTATTCCTGCAGCGCCTACTGGCTCAGGGTGGCGGAGTGGGGCCGGCTGCCGGGGCCGGCCCGTTTTCAGGCCGTCGCCGGCCGGGACAACCAGCTCTATCTGACCCTGGATAATCTCCACGCCCTGCTCATCCGCACCGGATGCTCTCCCCTCGATCCCCGGCAGGCGTTAAAGCTCTCCGTCAACGGGGGGGTGCCCATCACCCTCTCCGCCCCTCTGCCCGACTCGATCCTGGTCAGCCAGAGTCCCGCAGGCTGGTCCGCTTCAGCCGCCGGGCCCGACACCGCCTCTTTTACCCTCCATACCCCCGGTGGTGTTCATAACCTCTACCATCGCGAGCCGCTGCTGATCGTCTACGGCACCGGGGGCGACGAAGCGGGGCGCAAGGCCATGGCCGCAGCCGCCCTCGCCGCCAGCAAGAGCGTCCACCCCGCCTGGGTGAGCGATCAGGGCGACATCAAGGACGGCGTGCCCAGCCATCACATTCTCTACGGACGGCTCAAGACCAAACCCGATACCGCAGTGACACCGGCCGATCTGGAGAGACACAACCTGGTGCTGATCGGCCGGGCGGAGGAAAACCAGCTGGTGCAGAGAATGGCCGGTCAGCTGCCGGTCCGCTTCGGCCCGGAGATCATCTGCTCCGACAGCCTGCGCCTGCCGGGCAAAGGCAGCATTATGGGACTCTATTTCTACAATCCCCTCGCCCCGGCGCGGCTCATCTACTGGGTGGCCGCAGACGATCCCTCCGCCTACCGGCCCGGGACCATGCTGCTGCAGCTGCAGGAGGAGAATCCTCTCGGCTGCGATCTGCTGGTGATCGGGGAGAATCCCTTCAGCCTGGTCAAGGTCCGTCATTTTGACAGCCGCTGGCGCTGGGCGTCCGGTCCTGAAAAGGCCGCTCCGATCGCCGACGCGGACAACAGTTTCGGCCGGATCGCGGCGCGCACCGCTGATGCGATGCGCATCGCCGGCGGCTCGGATTACGCCCTGCAGATGGTGCAGGCCCCGCCGGAGCTGCCCGCTGTTGCTGCGGGCATCACCACCTGGGCCGATATCGCCGCGCTCTACCGGGCGACCCCGATCGGAATCGTGGAGATGACGGGCGCCGAAATCCGGGACATAGAGCAAGTCCTGGCAAAGAGGCAGGCGCCGCTCCGCGTCTATCCGCAAGTGGAGGCCGGAATCGAACCCGCAAAAAATTACCGGGTAGCACTGCCCCTCAGCTTCCATCTTATGGGCCAGCTGAACGCTCTTGTCCGGCGCGTGCCGGACTCATTTCAGGTGCTCGATTTGACCCTTTTCAAGGCGATGGAGCAGGTCTTGTTTTAGGAGGAGAATAGAATGAAAGGAATTCTTGACCGGATCAGGAAAGAGCTGCAGCAGGAGGCGGACGAAAAAACCCGGCAGAGCGGTCTCAGGTTCTTCAAGGAGCCGGTCCAGCTCTACGGCATAAAATCCGCCGCCGTCGAGACCCTGGGAAAAAGATATCTCAAGGAGCTCCACGGCAGAAGCAAGGTGGAGATCCTGCAACTGTGCGAGGAGCTGTGGCAATCGGGTTATATGGAAGAGAGTTTTATCGCCTGCATGTGGGCCTACTCCCGGCGCAAGGAATTCACTCCCGAGGATTTCCCGCTTTTCGAAAGATGGGTTGATGCCTATGTCAGCAACTGGGCCGCCTGCGATACCCTCTGCAACCATACCATCGGCGCCTTCATCCAGAGCTACCCGGCCCATCTTGCCGATCTCAAGCGCTGGGCCCGCTCCCCGAACCGCTGGATGCGGCGCGCGGCGGCCGTCAGCCTGATCATCCCGGCCAGGCAGGGTGACTTTCTGCCGGAGATATTTGAGCTCGCCGACATCTTGCTTATGGATGAAGACGACATGGTGCGGAAAGGCTACGGCTGGATGCTCAAGGCGGCCAGCCAGGCCCACCAGCAGGAGGTTTTCGAGTTTGTCATGGCGCGCAAGGCGGTGATGCCGCGGACCTCGCTGCGCTACGCCATTGAAAAGATGCCGAAGGCGTTGAAAGAACAGGCGATGGCGAGGGAGCCGGATCGCAGGAAAGGCGGGATGAGATGAAAATACCACTTTATCAAATAGACGCTTTTACATCGAAAATCTTCGCCGGCAATCCGGCTGCCGTCTGTCTCCTGGACGAATGGCTGGAGGAGCCGTTGATGCAGTCGATCGCCGCGGAAAACAACCTCTCCGAGACCGCTTTTCTGGTCGAAAGCGGCCGGGAGTGCGAGATCCGCTGGTTCACTCCGGCCACCGAGGTCGCTCTCTGCGGCCACGCCACCCTGGCCAGCGCCTTCGTCGAGCTTTGTTGCCGTGCATGGCCGTCAGAGAGCATCCACTTTAAAACCCGGCAAGCCGGACCGCTGATCGTCGCCCGGAAAGGGGATCTTCTTGAAATGAATTTTCCCGCACGGCCGCCGCAGACCAGGGAAACGCCTTCAGGTCTCGGTGAAATTCTCGGCGTCAAGCCGTTGCAGGTGTTCAGTTCCGAGGAGGATTTGCTGGTGGTGGTGGAGGATGAAAAGGCCGTTCTCCAGGCCAGGCCCGATTTTGCCGCCCTGTTGAAGCTCGAGTCCCGCGGGATCATCATCACCGCTCCGGGCAGCCGGAGCGATTTTGTCTCCCGCTTCTTCTGCCCGGCTGTCGGTGTGCCCGAAGACCCGGTTACCGGCTCAGCCCACTGCGTGCTGATTCCCTACTGGTCAGCTGTTCTGGGCAAAAAGGAACTCCACGCTTTGCAGATCTCGAAACGGGGCGGCGAGCTGTGGTGCCGTGATGAGGGCGATCGCGTCAGAATTTCCGGCCGGGCTGCCCTCTATCTTGAAGGCACGATCGTGATTTGAGCCGGCGGATAGCCTCTGTGGCCAGGGCTGTCGCCTCGCCTGGAATGAAAACAGCGGGCGATACAGCTGTTGATCACAAGACCCTGGCCACCTGTTTCACCCCAGCACCGGCCGGCAGCCGGCGATTCACTTACAGCCTGCTCTTCGTCAAGGCAGAACCCTGATCTTGATATTACGAAACTCCACCTCGTCGCCGTGCTCCTGCAGAAGGATGTGACCCTCTTCCAGTTCCCCGAATTTCGGCCAGACTGCGTATTTGCTGCGTGAGACCAGCGCCTGCCACATCTGCGTTCCACGTTCATATTCCACCTGTTTGATGCCATTGAGAAAATGGGCGACCTTGCTGCCGTTGACGACGATGCGGGCCCGGTTCCAGCCGTATTTATTCTGACGTTTGGCGGTGTTCTCGGTTGGGGTATGGCGCAGTGCATCCGGTGCGATCAGATCGTATAGGGACGCCAGAGTACGGTTGCCTGCTGTGCCCAGTTTGGCGTCCGGATGCAGCTCGTCATCAAGAAGCTGAAACTCGCAGCCGATGGCCGAGCCTTCACCTTTGTTCATTTCCGGATCGACGAAATACTTGATGCCACTGTTGGCACCCGGCGTCAGCTTGAAATCGACCTCGAGTTCAAAATTACGGTACTTGTCTACTGTGATGATGTCGCCGCCGGCCCGCGACTCGCCGCCCGCGCTCTTCAGCACCGTGAGTACACCATTCCGGATCTGCCAGCCCTGTTCGGGAAAGGCTGCCAGTTTGGCCCCCCGCCAGCCCTGAGTCGTTTTTCCGTCCCAGAGCAAGCGCCAGCCCTCTGCGATCTCCCTTGGCGTCAACCGGTTGTCAAGATGGCTGATCTGGGGCACCGACGGCTCCTCCGGGGATTGCCAGCGTTCGAGCTCCTCGGTCATGATGCGGAGGTTGCGCCACTGCACCTTTTTGCCCTCATCAGCCGTATCCTGGCCGATGCTGTGGACCTGCAGAGCGATAAAGCCGGAGGGTGTCATTTCGTCGACGATATCGGCGGTCAGCTGACCATTGACCCAGACCCGGATACGGCTGCCGATGGCTTCGACACGATAGAGATTCCATTCACCGGGTTTGAAAGCCGTTTTGCCGGCCGGGTTGCATTCGAGATTGTAGAGCCAGCCACGGCGTGCTTCATCATAAATGCCGCCGCTCCAGGCGCGCGGGGAGGATTCAATCTCGATCTGATAGCCATGCACCCGTCCATCTTGATATTCGGGTATGCTGAGGCTGCGAATCTGGACGCCCGAGTTGAGGCCATCATCGACCATGGTTTCAAATTCAAGGATGAAATCGTCATACACCTGCTTTGTCGCAAGAAAAGAGTTCGGAACGTTGATCCTGCTGACGCCAGTGATAACCCCCTCCTTGTAGAGGAACTCGGCCTTGCCGTTGAGCAGTTTGAAATTTTTGAGATTCTTGCCGTTACATAGGTTCTGCCATTTCTCCTGTGCCTGCGCCGCCGTCAGCAGGCAGGCCAGCACCAACATCATCAACATAGTTGCGGTTTTTTTCACATTCAGCTCCTTGCTCCGTAAAAGACGATACTGTTGATGTCGCTCCCCGCTGACCTGGCCGGCGCGGGGCCGGATGGCAAGCTCCCGGCCCTTAGCACCCGGCTTCGAAGGCAGCACACTGCCCTGCAGGTGCACGGGAGATCAGCGATATCTGCTCACCGTCTCGAACATCGCCAGGATGTTCTCGACCGGCACTCTGCCGATGATATTGTGCACCTGCTGAAAGACAAATCCCCCCTCCCCCTTCATGATCTCGAGCTGGCTGCGGACATGGGCCCGCACCTGATCAGGCGAGCCCTGGGGCAGGATGGTCTGGGTGTCGCAGCCGCCGCCCCAGAAAGTGATCCGTCCCCCGTATTTCTTCTTCAGGGCATCCAGCTGCATGCCCCGCGCGCTGATCTGCACGGGATTGACGGCGTCGAGGCCGGCATCGATGAGATCCTCAAGCAGAGGCTCGATGCCGCCGCAGCAGTGGAGCAGGATCCTGACATGCGGCGCCAGCTCCTTGACCAGCTGCCACATGCGGGCGTGGTAGGGTTTGTAATAGAGGCGATATTTATCCGGACTGATCATGGGCCCGTTATTGGTGCCCAGGTCATCGCCGAATCCCATAATGTCAATGTAGGGGGCGACGGCCGGAAGCCACTTGTTGATCGATCTGCAATAGCCATCACAAAGCTTCTCCGAAAGGCGGATGATCTGCTCCGGATAGAGGGCGCTGTAGAGGAGATAGTTCTCCATGCCGTAGAGAGCCTGCGGCCCCTCGATCATCTTGCCGCCGAAGCTGGCCTGAATCGCCCGGCTGGTCGAGGCGCGCAGCCTTTTCGCGCCCTCGCTCAGCTCGGCCAGCCCCTCCTCATCCAGCTTCAAGTGTGATCCCGGCACCGGTGCCGCCGCGCGCATACTGTGGGCGGAGGCCGTATCGACATCGGAGAAATCGGTGTGTTCGAAATCGCTCCCGGCCAGAGGGTAAAGAATCTGCTCAAAAAAATCACAGCCCGGCTTTTGCACTCCCACCGGCGTACCGTCCGGCGCGAGCAGGAGCCACTCCTCACCCCGCTTCTCGAGGTTGGCCGCGGCGGGTATCTTGCAGGGGGTGCCATCCGGCAGGGTCCACTCTTTCCAGAAGCGCTCTTCATGCCAGAAGGCACGTCCCAGTTCGACGGTATCGACCTCGAGGGCCGTCAGCACCGGCTCCTCGATGATGGCCAGCTGCTGCATCATGTCGTAGACATAGATATCCCCGCTCGTGATGCCGAGCGCCCGCTTGACCCGGGCATAGGCCATGGCGGAGATGCCCGAAGAACGGTGGCCGCCGAAATCGATCGGGATCTTGTCGGGATTCCTGTAGTCGAGTGCTGACAGCACCCGTTCGCGCGAATTCATCATTACTTCCTCGCCTGATGGGATAGATGATCAGCTGAACTATAATACACCTTGCCTCCATGAGAACCCATTTATTGATCAGAACTGCCGATCCGGCGTGTCGCCGGGAGCGAAGAGCAAGGCGGGCAGATCGGTGATATGTTCCACCACCACAGTGGCACCCGCCCGTTCCAGTTCGTCCCGGGTGCCATAGCCGCAGAGCACACCGGCGCAGGGGGCGCCGGCCGCGACCGCAGAGCGGATGTCCATGGTGGTATCGCCCACCATCAGACAGCGTTCGACCGGGAGATTCAGCTGCTGCGAGGCAAAGCGCACCGGTTCCGGGTCCGGCTTGAGCCGGCGGGTCGTAGTGCGGCCGATGACGAATTCGAATATGCCCTGCAGCCGATGTTGAGCGATAAAGGCCTCGGCCTCGATTTCGCTGCGGGTAGTGACCACCCCCAGCCGGTAGCGGCCTTTGAGTCCGGTGAGCATCTCCACCACTCCGGGGATGATGTGAAAATCGTGCCGGCCGGGCCCTTTTATGCGCCCGAGGCGCTGCCAGAAATTGAGCAGGGGTTTGTCGATCCCGAGCCGGTCCAGAAGGGTGACCAGGCCATTGACAGGCGATTCCAGCAGCATGACCAGTCTCCGGGCTTTCACCTGGGGCTGGGGCAAACGCAGCCATGCCACCCAGCGGCTCACCCGCGCGGTCATCTGGTCATCGGTATCCATCAGGGTGCCGTCGAGATCAAAGAGCACCGCAGCGATTTGATCGGCGAAAGGGATCCCGGTCGGGGCGCGCTCACCAGGGGAGAGGGCCGGATGGCCGGGCTGCTGCTCGCTATCCAAATTATGGCCAGGGGGCATTCAGCTATTTCCTTCGCAAGTTAATTTAACTCATGACGGGCACAGGCCATCCAGTCGGCAAGTCCGAGCAGGCAATTCCAGCCCTGATCCCAATATCTGCGAATCTATCCCTTTTTTGGCAACATATCAAGCCCTTTTTTTTCGCCCACATCACAGCTGCCCGCCTGAAAATGACAGATACTCCTTGCATTTACCTTGAAAAGGAGTAACTTTTAAGCTATATTGAACCGGAAAATTCATCCAAGGAGGAAAAATATGGCCATACGCACATCATCAGCCGAATGGAAGGGCACACTTAAGGATGGGGCGGGAACCATGCGCCTGGGCAGCGGCGCCTACGAGGGACCTTTCACTTTCGCTTCACGCTTTGAGACCGGACCCGGGACCAATCCGGAGGAGCTGATCGGGGCCGCTCAGGCGGGCTGCTTCTCGATGTTTCTTTCGGCGCTCCTGACCAAGGAGGGGTTCGTGCCCGGCACGATCCGCACCACAGCAAAAGTTCATCTCGGGGAAGGTCCCGCCATCACCCTGATCGAATTGCACTGTGAAGCACAGATCCCCGGGATCACGGAGGAACTGTTCGCCCAACTGGCCGAGAATGCCAAGAAGAACTGCCCGGTCTCCAAGGCTCTGACCGGACCCGAGATCAGGCTGGAGGCCGCACTCGTCGGTTGAAAGCCCTGCGGTCAGTCAACTCTCCGGCGAACTCTGATCGATAGCCATCTTACGGCCGGTCAGTTTTCCAGAATCCCTTCGGCTACCGGCAGAATCAGCTTCACCCATTCAGCGTACATTTTGCCGGAAGGATGGAGCTGGTCCGGCGCCAGCAGGCTGAGATCAGCGGCCGCCTCCCGCGACCCCGGCGTGATATCGACATAGTGCACACCTGCTGCCAAAGCAAGCTCGAGGTTGAGGGCATTGAACTGATTGAGCGCCGTCCGGATCCGGGCGGGATTGCGCATCTCCGCAAAGGGGGTGACGCTGTAATCCGGGATTGAAACAACGATCACCCGCGCCGGATCAGCCTCCGCAAGCTCTACAGCCCGCGTCAGCAGGGCTGTAAATCCCTGCCGGTAGCTCTCCAGCGTCCTGCCCTGATACTGGTCGTTGACGCCGATCAGCAGCGTCACCATGTCATAGGGTGGGGTCACCTGCGCTGTTTGCATGGCCTGCAGCAGATTGGCAGTCGTCCATCCCGTCATGGCGATGATCAGCGGATCGGCCATATCGAAGCCCTTTTCGCGCAGCTGCCCAACCAGCTGATTGGGCCAGCGATCGGAGACGGGGACCGACTGGCCAATGGTATAGGAATCTCCCAGTGCCAGAAATGACCGCGCAGGTTCATCCACCGGTATTTCGTCGGGAGGGGCCGGTCGGACCGGATCC
Organism: bacterium; assembly: GCA_035388125.1. GTDB lineage: Bacteria > Zhuqueibacterota > Zhuqueibacteria > Residuimicrobiales > Residuimicrobiaceae > JAKPUX01. The sequence continues at coordinate 10,999 of DAOOPF010000051.1, forward strand.
GTGCAGGAGACCCACACCAGCACGAGTGGCACCCACAATAAATATTTCAGTTTGATCTTCATGATGTTATCCTGACAGGTTTTGCCGAATAGAACACACAGCGGCTTGCGGGCTATTCCGTCCAGCCGAGCCCCGTGCGCTCACTTACGCAGTTTGCTGCATGATGAGAGCACAACCGCCGGGCCATCGGCACGAGCCGATCCGGCGCCTGCAAAAAGAGCGAACGGCACTCCGGGCTAAAGGTCCATTACAGATGCCAGGCCGGAGAGCAGTATGAAAAGCTCATACTATCCCGAGTGAGAGGTCAATCAACGGGTCCTGGACCAGACTTCAATGAGAAGAACAGAAAAGAGCGCATCATATCCCGGGATCGGGCTGATTCTGCTGGCCTTCACCGCCTTCATCGCACTGGGCATGCCCGACGGCGTGCTGGGTGTGGCCTGGCCATCGCTTCGGGCCGATTTCGGCCTTCCGCTCGATGCGATCGGACTCTTGCTCGCGGCCTCGACGGCGGGTTATCTGACCTCCACCTTTATGAGCGGACTCCTGGTCGGCCGGTTGGGTATTGGCACCCTGCTGGCAGCAAGTTGTGCCCTCACAGGAGCGGGTCTGATCGGCTATACCCTGGTCCCCGCCTGGTGGATGATGGTCCTGCTGGGGGTAGCAGCCGGACTGGGCGCCGGGGCGATCGATGCCGGCCTCAACACCTACGCCGCGGCCCATTTCAACGCCGGCTTGATGCAGTGGCTGCATGCCTTTTATGGCGTGGGGGCGACCCTCGGTCCGGTCATCATGACCGCCGCGCTGACAGTGCTGCATTCCTGGCGGATGGGCTACATCATCATTGGAGGGTTTCAGCTCGCGCTAGCGGCTTCTTTCACATTAACCCTGCCCGTATGGAATCAGCAGGCGGCAAAAGCCGCGGAAACCAGACGCCTGACCGATTACAGAACCCCGCTGCGGAAGACCCTGCTGCACCCCGGGGCATGGCTGAGCATGCTGCTCTTCTTCCTCTACACCGGAGCTGAATTCTCACTGGGGACCTGGACCTACTCCCTGCTTACCGAGTCGCGCGGCATCCGTACGGAGGTGGCCGGATTGTGGGCCGGCAGCTACTGGGCTACCTTCACGGCGGGGCGGATTGCCGCCGGCCTCTACGCCGCCCGGACAGGCGTCGACCGCCTCGTGCGCGGCAGCCTGCTCGCTGCCCTGCTCGGAGCCCTGTTGATGTGGTGGAATCCCGCCCCCGCAGCCAATCTCACCGCGATCGTCCTGACCGGAGTGGCCATCGCCCCCATCTATCCGGCCCTGACCACAGGGACCAGCCGCCGCGTGGGGGTGAGCCATGCCGCCAATACCATCGGTATGCAAATGGCAGCGGGATCGCTGGGCTGCGCAATCATCCCCGCCCTGATCGGCATTCTCGCCCGCCGTATCTCGCTGGAGGTCTTTCCGCTCGCACTGGCCTCTCTTTTCGTGACCCTGCTCGCACTCCATGCCCTGGCCGGCCGATCGGGCGGCGAAACCAGACCTGCGCCGGGTACTTTCCCGCAACCTTCTCAAAGAGTATAGCCCGGAATGGAAATCGTGGAGAAGAAATATTTCGCCGGAGTACGGACCGTCTTCCGCTCCTTCCGCTACCGCAACTACCGCCTCTTCTTCGGTGGACAAAGCATTTCCCTCATCGGGACCTGGATCCAGCGCATCGCCACGCCATGGCTGGTCTACGATCTCACCGGTTCGGCCTTGCTGCTCGGCGTCGTGGGCTTCGCCGGACAGATCCCTACCTTTTTTATCGCCCCCTTCGCGGGAGTGCTGACCGACCGCTTGAACAAATATCATATCATGATTGCCACCCAAATGGCGGCCATGACCCAGGCGATGGTGCTGGCCCTGATCTATTTCAGCGGAGACATCCGCATCTGGCATATCATCCTTCTGAACACCATTCTCGGTTGTGTCAACGCCTTCGACACCCCGGCCCGGCAATCGTTCATGATCGAGATGGTGGAGAAACGGGAGGATTTGAGCAATGCCATCGCCCTCAATTCTTCCATGGTCAACGGCGCCAAGCTGCTCGGTCCCTCCATCGCCGGCATGCTGATCGCCCTGACCGGGGAGGGGGTCTGTTTTCTGATCAACGGCGTGAGCTATATTTTTGTCATCACCTCCCTGCTGCTGATGCGGGTCACCCCCGGAAAGCCGGCCCGGCGGAACACTTCCATTTTACGGGAGATGAAGGAGGGCGTCACCTACGCGCTTGAATTTGCGCCGGTCAAGTACATCATCGCCCTGCTCGCGCTGGTCAGCCTGATGGGAACCTCCTATACTGTGATCATGCCGGTCATGGTCAAGGAGGTTCTGGGGGGAGGGCCCAACACCTTCGGTTTTCTCATGGGCGCTTCGGGCATGGGGGCGCTCGCCGGCGCTCTCTATCTGGCCTCGCGCCGGAGCGTTGTCGGCCTCTTCAAGTTCATCCCCGTGGCCGCCATCCTTTTCGGAGCCGGTTTGATCGCCCTCTCCTTTTCACGCTTCATCCCCCTCTCCCTGGTACTGATGATCTTTGTCGGACTGGGCAACATGCTGCAGATGGCCTCGAGCAATACCCTGCTGCAGACCATCATCGATGATGACAAGCGCGGGCGGATCATGAGCTTGTATGCAATGGCCTTCATGGGCACCCTCCCGTTCGGCAGCATCCTTGCTGGATCGATGGCCAGGCTGTTCGGCCCGGACAGTACCATACTGCTGGGCGGTATCACCTGCCTCGCCGGCGGCCTTTTCTTCGCCCGCAAGCTGCCGGAAATCCGTAAAATCATCCACCCGATCTACATCCGTCTGGGTTTCATCCCCGGAGAAGTGGCGACGGGGATTGAGAGCGCCACTGAACTCGCCGCGGAGCCAAGAGAATAGGCCGGGGCCCACGGAAAAACGGTTTGATCACCATCCGGCTGTAAAACGGCG
>DAOOPF010000051.1:14062-20620 GCA_035388125.1 bacterium
GTCACTTGCGGGCCTGTACCTCGAGCCGGCCCTGCACCGCTTTTTTGAAATACTCGCCGCCGGTGGTGAGCTCGTAATTCCAGTTCCTGAGCAGGCTCGGGCCCCATTCGGGGTCAAAAACCCAGACCACCCAGCTGATCCCCTTGCCCTCCAGATAGCCGATGATCTCGTCACCGTAATGCCCTGGATTATCTCCCTTGATGTTCGGATTTTCAAAATAACCGAATTCAGTTGCCACGATCGGGTACTGGCCCGACGCAAAACCGAACGCCTCCTCCCACTTGGGCGGCCAGGGCTCTGAACGCTTGAAAGGATAGGGGTGTGTGACGTAGCCGATGCCCTCTGCAGCGACAGGCTCCTCGCGCAGCGGGGTCAGATCATACGCCCAGTCGAACCCGGCGACGAGGGGAATGGTCTCCTGGTCGTGAGCGCGGATGATGGTGATCATGGTCTCGTTGAGCTTTTTCCAGTCGGCCCATGAGCATGGCCCGAGCTGACCACGGTAGGTGGTGGGCTCATTGAAAAGCTCGTAAAAGGCGACGGTGTTGTGGCCAGCAAAGTGGCGGGAGATCTTGCGCCAGAACTCATAGGTCTCCGCTTTGGAGGTAATATACATCGGATCCTGAAAGACTTCCGTCTGGAGGTTGCCGATGGAATGCCAGTCGATCATCACATACATCCCCAGATCAGTGCACCATTCAACCGCTTCGTCGAGCAGCTTGATATACTTCTCCGGCGTGCGCTCCCGCCAGGCAATCGGGTGGACCGGAATACGGACGACGTTGGGATTCAGCTCCTTCACCTTCTCGAAATGAGCCTTGCCCCAGTGGCTCTGGCGCTCCACCTTGTCCGGGTCGGAGATGGCGACGCCGCGGAAGAGCACCGTGCTGCCCTGGGGATCGACGAACTTGTTGCCCTGGACTCTGATGAGTGGAAGCACTTTGGCTTTCGGATTGGGCTTTCTGAATTGGGGAGGAGCATCCTGGAACCACGGACGGGCCTCCTGAGCGATGAGGGCCGAAAAACTGAACAACAGTGCGAGGAGCGTAATGCTTTTCAGGTTTTTCATGGAATCTCACTCCTTTGTCTTGGGTTAGTGTAGTGAAAATTAGCCAAACAAGGCAAGGAAAACAAGCGGATTTTATGCACAACGCCCTATATTTGCCTTGACGGTATGGCTGGATTGCGCTATATTTCATTAACACGTCCGGACCGGGCTTTTTTCTGCAGGCATAGTCGTTCCAGGACTTTGGCTCGCATTCGCTTGAACGCTCCCGCGCGATTGTTCGACACCGGTGCGCAAGACCAAACCACATTGAGCGCGAGACAGTAGCGGCCGACATGCCGGATGGATTGAGTCAGGAAGGTGATCAATCTGAGCCCCGCCGTAACGCGGCGTATCGGCGGCTGGTTATTTTGGGGAGGGAAAAGGTATGGCTGAACTGCAGTCACCGGCAGGGATTAAAAATGTAATCATCGACGGCAAATCACTGCAGCTGCCTCAGGTGATCGCTGTTGCACGCTTCGGTGCACATGTCGAAATTGCGCCTGCCGCCAGCGAACGCATGGCGCGTTCACGCGGCGTAATCGATGAAGCGGCATCGAGCGGTGTGAAGATCTATTCAGTGACGACCGGCTATGGCGAAAATGCTGACATTTTGCTTACAGCCGAGCAAGCGCTCTGCAAGGAGATGAATCTGCTCAGGTCGCACGCAGCGGGGGGAGGGGAGTACCTGCCGGAAGATGTCGTCAGAGCCATCATGCTGACCACACTGAACAAATTTGCAACCGGCGAATGCGGCATCACACCCGCTATCGCCCGGACGTTTGCCGACATGCTCAATGCGAGGGTCTATCCCTGCGTTCCGGAAAGCGGTTCACTGGGTGCAAGCGGAGACCTGATACCCTGTGCCCACATCGCCCTGGTGGTCGTCGGGGATGAATCCGGCCAGGCTTTTATCAAGTCCGGAGCCAATCTGGAGATCATTTCGGGGGCCGCGGCCATGCAAAAAGCGGGCATAGCCCCGGTCAATCCCTCATTCAAAGATGGCCTCTCCATGATCAATGGCAACACCTATTCATCCGGATTGCTTTCCATCGCACTTTACGATTCGATTGTACTTATGAAATCGATGCTCATCATTGCCGCGCTGACTGCCGATGCCAGAGGCGCAGCGATGGAAGCATTCGATCCCAGCCTTTTTGAAGCGGACAGAGCGAGCGGTGAAGCCATTGTGGCTGCCGCCATCAGCGAGCGGCTGGACGGCTCCGGGTTAACCATGGCGCGCGGTCATAATGAATACTCCCTGCGTACCATGCCGCAGTGGCATGGGGCGGAATATGATGATATCCTGAGTATTTTACCTCTCCTGGAGGCTCAGATCAATCGCTGTTCGGATAATCCCATCGTCCGTCCCGATGCGACCCAGCGTATCGATTTTCAGGTGAAGGATGCCGGTAAATTTCAGGGCTCCGCACTCGCCAAAAACGCGGATATTCTCATCAATTCATTGACGACCCTGGCCAACATCTCGAACATGAGAGCGCACCATCTCATGAACGACAAGATGAATGGCGGGCGCTTTCCGAGATTCCTGGCGCCGGATGCCGGCGCCAACAGCGGATTGATGATCTATCAATACCGGGGCTCGGCTGAATACCTGCGACTCTCCTCCCTGGGACGGTTCAGCGTCCAGTCCACAGCCACCAGCGCATGGACGGAGGATGTTGTCTCCAACAGCGGCCTTGCCTGCCTCTACGCCTGGAAGGCCTCCCAATGGGCCCTGCCGGTCGCCGCGATCGAAATGATCGCTGCTGCGCAGGCGATCGACCTGATCAACGGGCAAAAACAGTGCAGCCCGAAAAATCAAAAACTCTACCAGATGATAAGAGCCCGGATCCCCTTCCTTCGTGAAGACAACATTTCAGCCTATACCCTCATCAATGCAGCCGCGGAGATGATCAAAGCCGGGCAGCTGCTGGAGCAGGACCAGCAGTGGTGATACCCTGGCGGCTTTTCCCCGGCGGCTTTGACAAAGCCGCCGGGAGAGGCTGGCGCTCACTTGGGGCGGACAGAGTCGCGGAAGGATTCAGGATGCGGTGCGTCAGGATTTGCGACGCAGGGTTTTACGGGTCGGTTCGGCAGTCAGGGGATCCTCTGGCCAGGGGTGCCTGGGATAGCGGGCGCGCATCTGCCTGCGTATTTCCGGGTAGAGTTTCAGCCAGAAACTGCGCAGGTCCTGGGTGACCGCCAGAGGCCGTGCGGCCGGAGAGAGCAGATGGAGGGTGACCGGCACCTCTCCGTTGCCGACGCGGGGGGATTCGGTCAGGCCGAAGAGCTCCTGGAGTTTGACGGCGAGTACGGGTGTGCCCGCAGCGGAGTAATCGATGGCGATGCGCGAGCCGCTGGGGACAGTGAGGTGGTCCGGGGCAAGCCGTTCCAGTTCCCTTTGCTGTCTGGCGGTCAAGCGTGCGCGCAGGAGCCCGGCCAGGACCAGTTTCTGCAGCTGCTCCAGCCGGGTCATGCCGGCAAGGTGGGGCATCAGCCAGTCCTCGAGTCCGGCCAGCAGCGCTGCGTCATCGAAGCCGGGCCAATCCGGCATGAAACGCCGAACCCATTCAGCGCGGGCGCGAAAGCGCTGCGCCTCCGGCACCCACGGCAGCGCATGCAGGCCGGTGCGGCGAATCCCCTCGGTCAATGCGGCCGCTGCCGAAAGCGGCGCCGGCGCCACCTCCACCTCCTCCACTACCAGGGCCTCCAGGCGGGTGACCCGCCGGGCCTTGACCCGCCCCTCGCGGCTATCCCAGACCACCTCATCGGTTCTAACAAGTTGGTCCGCAAAGGCGCTGCCGAGCTGCTCCCGGTTCAGGGGGGCCGCCAGATAGATCCGGCCGTCAGCAGCGGCGGCGTCCGCATCGGCGATGGCGAGAAACTCTTCGCAGGCGAGGGGGTCGGCCTCCGGCAGTGCGGCCGAGGTGCCATGGCTCATCAGGTAGACGCCGGGACGGTCGGACCGCCTGCGGGCGACTCGGTCGGGATAAGCCCACGCGACGAGCGGACCGGCCTCGACCCCGGTTATGGCATCAGCGGCGATTCCGGCCAGATCGCACAATCGGCGGCGCTGCGCCTCAATGCGCTCATTGGCGCTCCGATGCCGGTCCAGAGCGTCGAGATGGACCCTGAGGTCGATCTGCCCGCGCCCGCCACCCGCCGCACCGCCCTCCTCGAGCAGGGCGGCCAGAGCGCAGGCAGCCGCACCCCAGCCGGCCGCGCGGGCTTTAAGGATCATATGGCTGAGGCGGGGATGGAGCGGCAGGGTGGCCATGGCGCGGCCATGGGCAGTGAGCGCGCCACTCTCTTCCATCGCACCCAGGCGGACCAGCAGCTCGCAGGCGCGGGCCAGGCTGGCCTCCGGCGGGGGATCGATGAAAGCGAGCCCCCTGCCTGACGGATCGCCCCACAGGGCAAGATCGAGGGCGAAATGGGCCAGATCGGCGGTGCGGATCTCGGCGAGAGGAAACTCGGGCAGCAGGCTGTGTTCATTCTCGCTCCAGAGGCGGAAGCAGAGTCCGGGGGCGGTCCGGCCGGCGCGCCCCCGGCGCTGGTCCGCCTGGGCGCGGCTCACCGGCACGGTGACCAGGGCGGACATGCCGCGGCGCGGATCAAAGCGTAAAGTGCGCGCCAGACCGCAGTCCAGGACCATGCGCACGCCGGGAATGGTGAGGCTGGTCTCGGCGATGCTGGTTGACAGAATCACCTTGCGGGCGCCTTCAGGCGCGGGTGCCAGAGCCGCCTCCTGCAGCCGCGGCGGCAGATCGCCGTGCAGCGGACAGATCAGCAGACCCGCCGGCGCGCGCTCGAGCAGCAGCGTCTCGACCTGCCTGATTTCGCGCATGCCGGGGAGGAAAACCAGCAGGTCGCCCTCGCCGGCGGCAAGTGCCCGCCCAACCCCCTGCACGGTGCGCTGCTCCAGGGACTTGCCGGGCGCAGGAGAGCTGTAAATGGTCTCCACCGGCCAGGCGGCCGCCTCTCCGGTGATGACCGGGGCGTGCGGCAGCAGGCCGGCGAGGGCGACCCCGTCGAGGGTGGCCGACATGATCAGCAGGCGCAGATCCTCGCGCAGATGATCCTGGACGTCGAGAGTCAGGGCAAGGCCGAGATCGGCATGCAGGCTGCGCTCATGAAATTCATCAAAGATCACCAGGCCGGCCTCCGGCAGCTCCGGGTCGGCCTGCAGCATGCGGGTGAGAATGCCCTCGGTCACCACCTCGATGCGCGTCTCCCGGCTCACGGCGCTGGTGCCGCGGATGCGATACCCCACCCTTCGCCCCACCTCTTCGCCCAGCTGCAGCGCCATGAACTCGGCGGCGCGCCTTGCCGCCAGCCGCCGCGGCTCGAGCATGATTATCTTTTTACCCCCCAGCCATGGGCACGCGAGCAGGGCCAGGGGTACCCGCACGCTCTTGCCCGCCCCGGGCGGCGCACTCAGGACCACCCGGCGCGCTGCTGCCAGGGCATCTTGCAGCGCAGGGAGCTCTTTTTCGATGGCAAATGTAATAGTCATGACCGGCCAGAGAATTTAAACCGTTGTTCGCCCTCTAAAATAGACAAATTATCGCTTCCGGACAATTAAAAACGCTGCCGCTGCGCTCCCCGCGTGTGCGCCCGCCGCCATTTATCTTCTTGATTGTTTAACCGATATATAGTAAATTGATTGTTAAATTTGTGTATAATCAAGACTGACAGAAGGCCCCATGAATATCGATATCAAGAGCAGAATCAAGGATCACGAGGAGCGCATTGCCGCTCTGCGGAGGTCCCTTTGACATTGAGACCAAGGAAAACGAAAAGGCTGCGCTCGAGGAAAAGATAACCCAACCCGGTTTCTGGGACGACAATGAGACTGCACAGCAGGTCATGCGCGACATCTCCGAACGGCGCAACTGGATCGAGACCTGGCAAAATCTGGCCCGGAAAGCAGCCGATTTTCGCGACCTGTATGAACTCGCCGAGAGCGAGTCGGATGAAAGCGTGCTCAAGGATCTGGAATCCGAGAGCGATGCGCTGGAAAAAAGCGTCGCCGACCTCGAATTCCGCAAGATGCTCGGCGGGCCCGGCGACGACAAGAGCGCCATCCTCACCATCCACCCCGGCGCCGGCGGCACCGAGTCGCAGGACTGGGCGCAGATGCTGATGCGCATGTATCTGCGCTGGATCGAGCGCGAGGGCTATGAATCGGACATCCTTGATCTTCAGGACGGCGACGAAGCCGGCATTAAAAGCGTCTCGATCGAAGTCAAGGGACCCTACGCCTATGGACATCTCAAAGCCGAAGCCGGCGTCCACCGCCTGGTGCGCATCTCCCCCTTCGACGCCAACAAGCGCCGTCACACCTCCTTCGCTTCGGTCTTTGTCTACCCCGAAGTCGACAGCTCGATCGAGGTGGAGGTGGACGAAAAAGAACTGCGCATCGACACCTATCGTTCGAGCGGGGCCGGCGGCCAGCACGTCAACAAGACCAGCTCGGCCATCCGCATCACCCACATCCCGACGGGCAT
>DAOOPF010000052.1:0-20556 GCA_035388125.1 bacterium
CAAAGCTGAAATCGATCTGCTGCTGGCGGATCTCCTTGCGGAAATGCTGCCGGAAGAGCAACTCGACATCCTGCTCATCATCTACGACCATCACTTTCATTTCGTGCTCCTAGTGTTACTCCGGAAAACCAGCCTGATATCGTGATCGTGGTATAAATTATCGAAATTGAACAGAAGACCAAAAGAAAATACCTTTGCTGTTACGGTCAAACTGCAGATTGTTGAAAATTAGCCAAACCGCACATATAATACAAGGAGAATTGAGCTGTTTTTTTGGCCCTTCAGGAGTGACGGACGCACGAATAGACGTTTCTGCCAGATGGGCCCCTATTTCTCAAGCATGTAGAGCTGCCATAGCTCCCGGTCGGTGATGCGCATAAAAGGCACCAGGGCCATTTTTCCGGTCCGGCCGATCGACTTTTCGAGATACTTGAACTCGGTAAATTTTTCCTGGAGCGCGGCATCCGGCTTTGCCGGGAGGCCGTGCTGGCGCAGCAACAGGATGCCCTTGGCGCGCATGGCCAGTTCGAGATAGATGCGCAGATAGCAGAACAGATCCACCACCACCGCTGGGGGAAAGTGGTCGCGCAGGGACAGCATGTACTGTCCGAATTTGCTCCCGGAGAAGCGGCCGCTGAGGATCGTCTCCAGCATGGCCATCTCCTCGTCCATGCTCAGTGTAAGCCACTTGCGCAGTGCGCGTTCGCTGTTCTCGTAGACCGCGATGATAAAGAGAGGAAAGGTGATCAAGATCACCAGGGTCGACTGGAGCGGGGGCAGTATGAAATGGTTGAAAGCCGAGTGGATGGCTGCAGCGGCGAGCCAGGCCAGTCCCCAGCAGGATAGTCCCGAATGGTTCAGCCGGTCCTGCCGCCGCTTACAGAGTATGGCGAAGAGGGCAGTGCAGGAAGCATGCATGACCGCCGTGCCGAAACCGCGGACAAACCAGATCATCAGGCTCGATTCGGCCAGACCGTAAAGATAAGAGATGTTTTCGATCACCGCAAATCCTGCCCCGATCGCAGCGCCGTGGATGGCCGAATCCACTAGGAAACCGACATGTTTTTTACGGATGAGCAGCCAGATCGGCAGGGCCTTTGCCCCCTCCTCGAGGAGAGGTGCGAGGTAGCGGGTGTAGAGGGTGACGTCGAAGTGCAGCCTGTGCAGCAGTAAAATGTTCAGCTGCATGCAGGCGAGGGCGGCCACAGCGCCTGTGATCAGGCTGCCGGCGGCCGCTGTGCTCCGCACCAGCTTGTAGCTGTCAAGCAGTAAAAGAAGCAGAGCCAGCAGGATCACCGGCGCAAGGCTGAGGATGATGTGCAGGGCGATCATAGGATTTTCAGTGAGATCATGAATTCCTTATTGCGCTGCCCGCCTTCAAAGGCGACACCATATCCCAGTGAAAGGGTGGATTCGAAGCGCGACAGGCTCACCAGTCGGAAATCGGCCTGGGCCCCGAGGTTGGCCAGGCTCCGGCGCACGCCGAGGGCGGCGGATGCCGGACCGCCTTTGGCCATCTCCGGATTGGTCAGGATAGCGGAGGCGAAGAGGGCCGGCCGCAGCCAGCGGCAGTAGAGGCTGGTGACACCGAGGCTGCGGAAGCGCAGGGGCGGCAAATTCCACTCGATCATCGCCTTGCCGTAGCCGCGGCCGCCAAGGGCGTTGAGTTCAAGACCCGGCAAGCTGTAGTACTCGCGGTAGCGTTTTTCCGTCCCATGGTCGACCCAGTTGTTGCCGAAGCCGCCGAAGAAAAAGTTGGCAAAGGGATTCTCTGCACCGCCGAAACTGCGGCCGGCCGAAGCGCGTAGCCAGATGGAGGAGTGGCCGATGGCGATAGGGATGCCATAGTCGAGGTGGCCGTAGATCCGTGGATAGAGCTTGCCATTGACCAGGGAGGCCGAGGAGAAGGCGCGGAGGCGGATGCCCTTCTCGTCATCGACCGCGCCGAGCGATTTGCGGACGTACTGATAATCGAGGGCGATTTTGGCGGTTGACATCCGGTCATAGGTGGCCGCGATGTTCTGATAATCCGGCAGGCGGTCCATGCCGCCATAGTGTTTGACGCTGAGGTTGAGGTCGAGGGTGCGGGGTTTGTCGTAGATCAGGTTTTTGCTGTACTCCGCCTGCAGATTGTAACCCTTGCGGCTGGTTTTGGTCGGGCCGAAAAGATCGTAAAAGTCAGCGTCGTTGAGGCCGGCGCTCAGACTCCACTGCCACCAATGCAATTCCATCCCAAGATGGAGCCGTTCCTTTTGAGGCAGACGTTGGTCCGGGCTGTAGAGGGCCGAAAGGGTCACCCCGGCTGCGCCGATCAGATCCACAAAATTGGCACGCCAGCCAGCAGCTGCGCTCTCCTTGTAGCCCTGGACAACCGGGTAGGCCGAGCCCAGCCGCAGGTGGCCGAGGGGATGATATGGCCCGATGGGACGGATAAGGGAATCGGGGGTGATCCGGGCTGGGGAGCCGATCACCCAGCTGCGCACGACCGGGTACTTTTTGACGAGGGCAGCACCGAGGAAGGTAACCGCACTCACTTGTTCCGGAACTGCGATGGCGATCTTGCCCGGGATAAAGCCGCGGCCGCTGTAACGCATCACCAGCAGGGAATCCTCGGGCAAGGGTACCGGCTGGAAAAAGCCGGTCTCGGCATTGCTGAGGATCTCCATGTCCTCTTTGGCCCAATTGTAGCGGTAGATGTTGGAGACCCCGGAGTAATAGGAGGAGCCGTAGCTGTACTGACCGTCCGGAGAGAAGACGAAACTCTGCGGCAAACTGTTCTCGAAATCGAAGACCACTGCGAAGGTATCAGGGCGGGCGGTGGCGATCCGGATCAGTTTTTGCCGGCCGGAGATCTCGACCAGGGAGGCTGTCAGGGTCGATCCGTCGGGTGAAAGGTCGAGATCGAACACGTCCTGACCGTAGGGAAATGAACGGACCTGTTTCCATTCGTGCCATGGGTACGGGATCGTGACCAGGGTCGAAAATCCGTTAAAGTGGCGCACGCCCCAGAGGGTGCTGTCGGTGCGGTTGTAGGCGAGATCGCCGATGCGGCCGTCCTTGATGAGCCGCCGGGAATGCCCTGTCCTGATGTCGACGATATTGAGGTCGCGCCAGCGCTGGTTATCGCTGGTGTAAAAGAGGGCGCCTGCTGCGGGGTTCCAGGCCAGGGAGGTCACCGAGTAGAGGGTTGGCCCCTTGACCTCGCAGATCGGCTTGAGTTCACCGTTGGCGAGATCGAGGGCGGCGATAGAGGCGACCTGGCCGGGATAAAGAACGGCGGTGTAGAGTTTGTTGCGGGCGGGATCGTAAAAGCCGCGCGAGACCGAGCCGAGCGCGCGGCGGGAGATCGGCCGGAAGGGGGTCACTGGATTGCGATGGAGGGAGTCGAGATTGGCCTGCTGCCAGTGCTGCTCCCATCCCACCCAGCGGCTCCACTCCGCGGCGAGGCTCGTCCCGAAGACCTTTTTGAATTGGGCGGCGAAGTAGCGCTTGCTGTCATCATCACGCCGGTACCACTCCAGCACCTTCTCCGGGCCGTACTGATAGCCGAGATAACTGATAAAGCGGGCGCCATAGAGATAGGAATTGGCCCCGACCTGAAAATCGATCGCCGTACCCTCCGCCTCCAGTCCGACCACATTGTAAAAGGGGGCCCGGTCGCAGACCATGGCGCGGAAAACCATCTCGTCGTAGGCGCCCTGAGCCCGTCCCAGGCCGCCAGCCAGCCAGGTCTCCATGAAGACGGCGATCCCCTCGAGGTACCAGCGTGGAGTCAGCAGCCGCGGTGTGGTGAGATAGGCATAGAGGAGCGACGCAGGATCGTCGGCGGCATCCTGCACCTTACCCATAAAGAGGGCGCGGAAGAGGCGGTCGGAGTGTGCCGGCTGGTCGGTTGTGATGACATGCACCGTCTCATGGTTCATCAGCCAGTTCATCCGCTCATTGGCTGGCGTGGTCTCATAGACGTAATTGTGCGGGGCCAGTTCCATGCGGATAAAATTGCGCGGCACGGAAATGGCTCCAGCATTTCCATAGTCGCCGAAATCCTGGAGGAAAACAGTGGTCTTTTCCTGCGAGGAATAATTGAAAAGACGGCTTTCGAAGGTGCGGGAGTTGAGGTAACAACGGGAGAGATGGGGGACAATGAATTCATGGACCTTGCCGAAATAGACCAGGTCCATGGTGCGTGTGGATTGGATGCTGAGTTGAGCGGACGCGGCAGAAAAGCCAAACGCAAACATCAGCAGGAGCGGCATGCAGCAGCGAATTCCGGCTCTCATCTGTTCTCGATCCTCTCCCGGTGGATGATAATGCCTGCGTGGTTATCCGGTCGCGTCTGCCGTCTTCATAACCGAGCGGCGGTGCCCCTTGACGGGCATCGCCGCTCTCATAACAGTGGAGGCGCAACCTAAAAATGGGCAAGCCCGCTCAGGAGCGGCTTGCCGGATTCTGGATTAATATTGCCCGAGCGCGTCAATGGTCCTGCTGTCCACGGTCTGCAAGGCGGCCAGGGTTCTGGCGTCCACGCCTTGCAAAGCCAGGAGCGACTGGGCGTTTAGGCTCTGCAGGGCGGTCAGGGACTTGGCATCAAGCGACTGCAGGGCGGCGATTGATTTGCCATCAAGGGTCTGCAACGCTGCGATGGCTTTACCATCGAGGGTCTGCAGGGCGGCGATAGCCTTGCCATCGATGCTCTGCAGCGCGGCGATCGACTTGCCGTCGAGGGTCTGCAGGGCCGCGATCGACTTACTGTCAAGTATCTGCAGGGCCGCGATCGATTTGCCGTCGAGGGTCTGTAAGGCGGCAATCACTCTGCCATCCATGGTCTGCAAGGCGGCGATGGACTTGCCATCCAGCGACTGGAGGGCGGCGATCGAACGGCCGTCGGTTGTCTGCAGAGCGGCGATGGACTGAGCGTCCAAAGTCAGGAGAGCCGCAATCGCTTTGCCATCCAGAATCTGAAGAGCGGCAAAGGACCTGCTGTCCAGGGTTTGCAACGCTGCGATCGACTTGCCATCCAGGGTCTGGAGAGCGGCGATCGACTTGCCATCCAGGGTCTGCAGTGCGGCGATCGACTTGCCATCCAGCGTTTGCAAAGCGGCGAGCGATCTGCCATCCAGGGTCTGCAGTGCGGCGATCGGCCTGCCGTCGAGAGTCTGCAGTGCGGCGATAGACCTGCCATCGAGACTCTGCAAGGCCGCGATCGCTTTGCCGTCGAGGCTCTGCAGCGCGGCCATGGCCGGCTTGTCAGCGACGAGCTTTTGGACCGCATCGTTCTGCAACAACTGCTGCAGTTCGCTATCGGTCAGGGTCACATCCTGGGCGTCCATCTGCCCGGCCTGGTACTTGTCGGCTTTTTGCACAGCCCCGATCGTCCCCTGGGTGGCGGATTCCGGGGGAAAGGGATAGAACTTCGTCAGGGCCACGCCGATGATGACCACAGCTGCGGCGCCGATTAACAGCCATTTGTACTTGGGTGACATGGGAACCTCCTTGTATTGTTTGATTGGTATCGTTGTGGCATGTTTTTCACGTTTAATGTTTCTGATAGCCTGCATAATCCGGTCGGAGAGATGGGCAGGCGGCTCGACCTCCGCCACTTTCTCCAACAGCCGGGTCATTTCAGACTGCTCGTCATGGAGGGCTTGGTCCTCCGGGTGCTGCTGCAGCCAGGCTTCCCAGGCGAGGCGCTCGGCTGCATCCAGCGTCCCGTCGCAAGCCTTCTGCATCAAGATATGTGCAGATTTATGTTTCATTTTTAACACCCATTCTGGCGAGTATGAGTTTGAGGGCATGGCGTGCCCTGAAAAGTTGTGACTTGATCCGGCTTTCGGAGCGGTCCATGATCAGAGCGATCTCCTGATAGCCGAGGTGCTGAAAATGGCGCAGGACTATCAGCGCCCGGTCATCCGGCTTTAGATGCATCAGCGCCTCCTGAATCGCCTCGGCCAGTTCGAAAGACGGTGGCGCGGCAGCCTCGATGCGCGTCTCGTCCAGGCTGTTGTGGCGTTTGGCACGCCGGTACTCATTAATCGCTTCGTTCATGGCGATGCGATAGATCCAGCTGAAAAGGGAGAGGCCGGTCTTGTAGGAAGCGAGTTTTGTGTAGACCTTGACGAAGGTCGACTGGGTCACCTCTTCGGCCAGGACCCCGCTGCGGGTGATGCGCAGGGCCAAATTATAGACCGGTTTTTGATAGCAGGTCACCAACTCTGTGAAAGCCCGGTCATCACCCTCTCTGCAGCGGGCGATCAGTTCCGCCTCTTGCCGTTCATTCATACATACAATCCAGTTTGACAAAAGTTGCCTGATGGGTGGAAAATAGTTTCATTTTATGGTAAAAACGGCATCCAGTCCGGCGTACTTGAAGATCTCGACGATATGGGGATTGAGATTCTTCAGGATCAATTGTTGATTATTCTGCATCAGCCTTTTCTGCGTCGCTATGAGCACGCCGATGCCGGCGCTGGAGATATATTCCAGCTGGCTGCAGTCGATCTCCGTGCTTTTTTCGACCAGATTGAAGCACTTCATGGCACTCTCCTCCCGGGAGGCGTCAAAACGTCCGGACAGGAGCAAGGTGCCCTGCTTATCTTGTTCGATCTTGAACATAGTTCCTCACTTTAGATATTTGACCAGGGTGATGGTGCTGATTCTGTTCTCATGCGCGTACCCGACCTGGTCCATGATGGTATGGATCAGGTGCAGGCCAAGGCCGCCCGCCCGGCGCTCCCGCAGGGGGGCCCGGGTGTTCACGTCGGGTGGCTTCGAGACGTCGAAATCCTCGACATCGAAATCGCGGATGCGGAGGGTGATGGCATTCTCCGTTTTCTCCAGGGCTACGGTGATGTCGCCGGCTGAAGCGTTGTTGTGCTCGACCGAGTTGGCGAAGACCTCTTCCAGCGCGAGCTGCAGCTCGAGCGCACTCTTGCCGGCGATGCCGTGGCCGGTGAGAAATTCGTTAAGAAAATCGAAAAGGGCTTCGAGGGAGTTCAGGGATCGTTTGAAAGCGCGCTCGTTCATGGGTCCTTCCCGTGGTCTAGATATACTCCCGCCGCAGTTCCATCAGCACATCCTCGGTCAGCTGCTCGTTCTTGCGCAGCTCGGCGAATTTGTCGAGAAGGTCGTCGACCGTGAGCCGCCGCTTTTCCTCGAGCGGGATGTCGTCGATGATCTGTCCCTTGTGCATCATGATCGTGCGGTTGCCTAGATCGAGGGCCTGTTGCATACTGTGCGTGACCATGATGGCGGTGAGCTGTTCGCGTTCGATAAAGTGTCTGGTCAACTTGACCACCTGGGCGGCCGATTTGGGATCGAGGGCAGCGGTGTGTTCATCAAGCAGCAACACCTTCGGCCGGGCGATGACCGCCATCAGCAGGGTGATCGCCTGACGCTGGCCGCCCGAGAGCGAGCCGATGAGGTGATCCAGCCGCTTCTCCATCTGCATTTCCAGCCGGCCGAGCTCACTGCGATAGGCATCCCGCCGGGCGGCATCGAGGCTTTGGACGGGCCGGCAGGGCTTGTTGCGCAGCCAGGCCATGTGCAGGTTCTCGAGGATGGTCATCTTCGGGGCGGTGCCGCTGAAGGGATTCTGGAAGACGCGAGCGATGTCGGCGGCGCGCTGGAAATCGCGCAGGCGGGTGACCTCGCGGCCGTCGATGCGAATCGCACCGGCGTCCGGCAAAAAGGAACCGGCGACCGCATTGAGCAGGGTTGATTTGCCCGAGCCGTTGGTGCCAATGATGGTGACGAAATCACCGCGATTGACATGCAGGGTGACGTTCTGCAGGGCGCGGGTTTCGTTGATGGTGCCGGTATTGAAGGTCTTGCACAGACCGGTGATATCGATCATGGAATTTGCCTACCTGCTGGGGAGCTGTGAGGAATCCACTTCAGCCCTTGCGGCCAGCGAGCCACTGTGAATGATCTTTTTATCCCGCACGATCAGGTCCGCCTGACTCTGCAGGCTGTCGCTGAGGGTGATACCGTTCGTACGGGCGGTGTCGAGATTCAATCCCAGGGTCAGCTTTTTGTAGGTCTCGAAGGGGATATCCCGCGGATTTTCACCGCGGATAATACGGTCGATGAGCACGGCGGCTTGTTCGCCGCTGCTGGTATAGTCATAACCCAGCACGGCCAGGGCGCCGTCTCCGAGCCGCTCGACGTCGCTGAGAAAGATCGGGATCTGGCGAGTTCCTGCCGCCTTGACCACCGATTCGAAGGCCGAATAGACGATATTGTCCGGGCTAAGGACAAAGGCGTCAATCCCTTTCTGTGCCAGCGCGAGGGCCGCCTGATAGACCTCTGCGGAGCTGGTGATGGTCGCCCCTTTAAAGGCGACTCCCGGCAGGGCCGCCCCAGCCCGCTGGAGGTTCTCGACATTGAATACGGAGTTGGGCTGCCCCGGGTCCCAGATGGCCCCGATGGTGATCGGGCCGGGGAGGATCCTGCGGACCAGCGCTAAGGTCCGGTCCATCGGCACCCAGCCGTAAACCCCGGTGACGTTGGGGAGATGCTCCACGTCCGAGGTGCCCGCCTTGATCAGGAAGGGATTGGCGACGGTCGCGAAAACAACCGGGCGGTTCCTGATTTTGTTGAGCGCCACCTGGGTGCAGCCCGTCGAGATGGTGACGATGACATCCATCTTTTCGCGCTCAAATTTGTCGAGGATCGTGCTGACCGTGGGCAGTTCACCGGCGGCGCTCTCGAGCAGGATCCGGCAGTGGTCGCCGTCGCGGTAACCGAGACGGCCAAGCTCGCTGACCAGAGCGTCGCGTGTGGTGTTGAGCAGTCCGTTTTCGGTCAGCTGCACGACACCGATCTGTACCTGTTTCACTGGGGCGCTGCCTTTGCCGGTGAAGATGCGATAGACCACAAAAAGCAGGATGGCCGCGATGAGGAACACTCCCCAGAAAAAGGCGGGGCGTTTCCAGACCGGCCGGTGATCTGCTGCCACGCCAGAGGGCTGTTTAAGGCCGCCCATCGATCTGGACAAGACCAGGGTCAGCAACACAAAGACCGCCGTGAGCAGTTTGAGGTCGATGGGGTTCATCCCCGCATAGAGGGCGAGGGCGATCATGCCGCGAAAGAGTACCGCCCCCAGGATGACGCTGAGGAGCCGGAGGTAGATACTGCGGCTGCGGATGAGAGACTCGCCGATGATCACGGCGGCCATACCGATGACAACGGTGCCGATGCCCATGCCGATGTCGGCGAAGCCCTGATACTGCGCCACCAGCGCGCCCGAAACCCCGGTGAAACCGTTGGCCAGGGCCACTCCAAACCGGGTCATGCGCCCGACATCGATGCCGTTAGCAGCGGCCATAGTTGGATTGTCGCCGGTGATGCGCATGGCGATACCGAGGTCGGTGCGAAAGAAAAAGGTCATCAACAGCCAGAAGAGGAGCATGATCCCGGCAAGCACCGCCGCGGTCCAAAGCTCGGGATGGAGGCCGGGATTGACCTCCGCCAGCCAGGAGAAGAGGGTGCGCTGGTTGAGGAGAGGGAGATTGGCGCGCCCCATGATGTGCAGGTTGATGGAGTAAAGGGCCGTCATCACCAGGATACCGGCGAGGAGGCCGTTGATTCCAAAACGCGTATGAATGAAAGCGGTCAGCCACCCGGCCAGGGCGCCGATGGCGAAGGCGGCCCCCAGGGCGAGCAGGGGATTGATACCCTGGGTCATCAGCACCGCCGCGGCCGCCGCTCCGGCGGTTAAACTGCCGTCGACGGTAATATCATTGAAATTGTGGATGCGAAAAGTGACAAAGACCCCCATGGTCATGACGGCATAGAGAAGCCCGAGGTTCAGCGCTCCGACCCACAACTCCATGCACTCACCCTTTCAGTTCAATGATTCCGAGCATCCCGTTGCTAAACCGGCTTCCACCGAGGAGGTGCTGCACCTTGAAGACATCCAGTTCGGTGAGGATGCGGTCAAGCTCTTCCAAAAAATGGTCGAGGTTCTTGCTCACCGGTCCTTTGGCGAAGATACCCGCATGAAGATGAACGGTGGATTTCTCCGTGAAGAGCTTTTGTACAGCGGCCGGACAGGCGGCGCGGTCGCGGCAGATGATGCCGGCGGCAGCGATGACGTGGTTTGGATCAGCAGGATCGACAGGAAAGTTGATCCAGGAGGCGACATGGGCGACTGAATAGAGATCAAAATCCTGCTCTGGGCGATTCTCGCGCAGGGGCACCTGCTTCAGGTTCATGCCCAGGATGCCCTTGCTTTCGGCGATCAAGACGATCCCAAGCAGGGGCGCGGAGAGAGGCAATGTCAGCAGCCATTCCAGCAGCAGGTCGAGGGTGATAAAACCGTCAAAAGCCGCCAGGTAGCGAAAGACACCGTCGAAGGCGAACCCGTTAAGGAAATGGCAGCCGGTGCCCTCGCTGTCGCCCGAATGGAGCATAAAATCTGCGGCCGGGCGCTTGACTGCAGGATAGAAATAAAGATTGTGGTTGAGGAGCACTGCCTCGCCGAAGAGCCCCTTGTACTCCTCATAATCGTCGCCGATGGTCGCCAGGCCGGCGCCGTAAAGCAGCTCCCGCTGCGGCAGGGTGATCATGTCCTCCTGGTCATAGTCCGCGGTGGCGAATTTATCCTGGCTGCCGATGAGGCGCAGCATTCCGGGTGCCGCTTCGGGCCGCTCCCGCAGGGTAAAGCTCACCCCGGCACGGGTTTCGCTACGGTCGCCGGCTGCGGACGGGTAAGTCTGACTGAAGTCGAACTCTGCCTCGGTGGTGCCGATGCGCAGGATACGGTCAAAACCGGTCATGATCAAAACGCGCATCACCCCCTCAGGAACCTTGCAGAGGAGGATCTCGCCGCCGACTCTGGCCAGGGCTTTCTGCGCGATGAGAAAAACGCGCAGCCCGGCGCTGCTGAGGAAAGGGACCCCCGCCAGGTCGACGGCGATGCGCCTCTCCCCATCCATGATCATCTCCTCCAGGCGGCGCTGGATGTCAGGCGAGGAGATGCTGTCGATTCGTCCCGCGACCGCCAGGCAGGCGACGCCGGCGCTGCGGCTGATAGTACAGGTTGCCATCCGGATCTCCACCGGTTACAGGTCAGGGGTGATTGACGACCTCGATGACGGCCTCGTCCCCAGCTGCGCTGCAGGCGGTCTGGCGCCCGTCATCGACGGTGAGTTTCACCCGGTAGATTCCCGGCTTGTCAAAGAGGTGATAGAGTTTGCTGCCGTTGGTGCGTGTGCCATCGCCGAAATCCCAGGTGCAGGTGAGCGGATCGCCGTCGGCATCGCTCGAGGCGCTGGCATCGAAGAGCACAGCGTCGTGCGCAGCGCCACAAAAAGCCTTGCGGTCAGCGCCGGCGGCGGCAACCGGCCGGCTGTTGACCATGATAATCGCGAAATCCTCCGCAGTGGCGCAGCGGCTGCCGGAGGGATCAGTGACGCGCAGCCGTACGGTGAAGCGGCCCGCCTCGAGCCAGGCATGGCGGACGCTCTTTTCGGCCGAAGCCGTACCGTCGCCGAAATCCCAATGCACGGTCCAGTCGCTGCCATCGGCATCCCAGGAGCGGCCGGCGTCGAAGAGCAGGCTCTCGCCGGGGCAAACGCTACGTTCGCCGCCGGCTGAAGCGACCGGCGGATGGCTGACCGGAATGGTCACGGCACTTTGGGTGAGGCTGTTCTCCAGCCCGAGGCCGTCATCCATTATCAGAGTGACGGTGTAACGCCCCGGCTTGGCGTAGGTATGTAGGGCTTCAAGGCCCTCCGCGTTAGTGCCGTCGCCGAAATCCCAGCGGCAGGTCATCTTTTTGCTGGCAGTGTTTTTCGATCCGGCCGCTGAAAAAGAGAACGCCTCACCGGGGCAGGGGTGCGCCGGATCGGCTGTGATCACCGGCTGGACCGGGTCGTTGACCACTACCCAGAGGGTGTCGCGGCCGGAGTTGTTGGCGGCGCTGGTGTTATCGGTGACGGTGAGGACGACCGGATGGCGGCCGGGGGCGGCAAAGGCATGGCGAATCACACAGCCTGGCCTGGTTTGGCCGGCGCCGAAATCCCAGAGGAAAGCGGTGAGTACACCGTCCGGATCGCGGGAGGCCCCGGCATCCAGGGTGATGATCTGGTTGATCCCGGCGCTTTGATCGGGGCCGGCCTCTGCGACCGGTTGATCGTTGATGGTGATCATTTTGAGCGTAGTCGAGATATTGCACAACCCGGTACCGCCGGTGGAGACGGTCAGCTTGACCAGGTAGCGGCCCGATTTGGCATATGTGTGGGTGACCCTGACGCCACTGCCGCCGGCGCCATCACCAAAATCCCAGAGATAGTCGCTGAGGGCCTGCCCTTTGTTGGTCGAGGCGGAACCATCAAAGGAGACCGGCTGCTGCACCGGCGCGATTTCGGGGCAGGCGATCTGGGCGAGCGGCGCGTCATGAACGGTGATGATCAGCTCATCGGTATCGGTATTGTCGCAATCGCCGCGCAGGTCGCCGGTGATGGTGAGGACCGCGCGATAGATGCCGGCTTTTTTATAGGTGTGACCCGGCGCCGCTCCGCCCCCGGTCGTGCCATCGCCGAAATCCCAAAAATAACTATTGACCACCCCATCGAAATCGCGCGAGGCGCTGCCGTCAAAGGCGACCTGGGTGTTGGTGCAGACCTCCTGGTCTGGTCCGGCGATGGCGACCGGCGACTCGATGATGCGGATCGCCTTGGTGGCGACGCTGGTATTACAGGGCAGACCTGAGTCATCCGTCACGGTAAGGGTCACCAGATAGGTGCCATCCTGCTTGAAGATCCGCGTCGGATTGAGTCCCTCGGCGTGGGCGCCGTCACCGAAATCCCATTCGTATTTGAGCAGGCCGTTCTCCGGATCCTTCGAGCCCGAGGCATTGAAGATGATCACCTCGCCCGAACAATAGGTCTCGTTCGGGCCGGCATCGGCCACCGGCGGCTCATCGATACGGGCAGTGATCGAGCTGGAATGGCGCGAGTTTTTCAGACCGAGCCCATCGTCGACCGTCAGGATCACCGGATAGGTGCCGCCGCGGGCATAGTCATGCAGGACGCGCACGCCGCTGAGGGGAGCGCTGCCGTCACCGAAATCCCAGCTGTAGCTCAGGGGATCGCCATCGGGATCGACTGAGTTGCCGCCGTCGAGGAGCAGGGTTTTATCGCAGCTATGGATGTTCTTGCCGGCGTGTGCGATCGGGGCGTGATTGACGCGGATCGTCACGGTGTCGCTCGCCACGGCGTTGGCAGCGGTGCTGCCGTCGTCGACGGTGAGGATGACGGAATAGCTTCCCGGGGAGGTGAAAGTGCGGGTGGTGCGGGCGGCTGCGGCCGCGCCCTGGCCGTCGCTGAACTGCCAGCGGAAGGAGAGGCTGTCGGGATCGGGATCGGAGGAGGCGCTGCCGTCAAAGAGCACGGCGGTGCCAGGCGCGATGACCTGGTTATGTCCGGCGCGGGCGGTCGGGCGTCCGTTGACCGTGATAATCGCCTCGTCGAAATCGACGGCGGCTTCCTGGCCGGTGTTGTCTTGGACGCTCAGCCGGGCGTTCATTTTTCCCGGCCGACTGTAGCGATGCGCCGCTGTCTTGCCTGCGGCCGACTGGCCGTCGCCGAAATCCCAGCGGTACCCCGAGATCTGGCCATCGGGATCGCGCGATCCCGAGCCGTCGAAGAGGAGCTCTTGTCCGGCTGCGGCGATCCGGTCGGGTCCAGCGTCGGCGAAGGGTTTTTCATTGATGACAACCTGGCATTCGTCGCCGGCCTGATTGTTTTTGGTGCCCGAGTTGTCGGTGACCGTCAGTTTGACTGTGTAGGTTCCGGATTTGCTGTAGACATGGGCCGGGCTGACGCCGCTGCCGGCGGCGCCGTCGCCGAAGCTCCAGTCATAGCGGATCAACTCGCCGTCTGTATCATGCGACCTGGCTGCGGAGAAGTGGACCTCCGAAGCAGTGACCAGCTGGTCCGGTCCGGCGTCGGCAACCGGGGGTTGGTTGACGGTGACCACGAGGCTATCCGAGCGGGTGTCGGAAGGGGTGCTCGAGTTGTCCTTGACCGTCAGAACCACCATGTATTTTCCCGCCTGCTGATAGGCATGGGTGGTCTGTTTGTCCTCCTTGCGGTTGCCGTCGCCGAAATCCCACTTGTAGCCGGTGAGAGCGCCGTCCTTGTCGAAGGAACCGCTGCCGTCGAAGGGGAGGGATTCCGCGATGGCGCCTTTGGCGTCAGCCCCCGCCCTGGCAACCGGGGGATCGTTGATGAACACGGTGAGCTCGTCGGTCTGGGTGCTGTTATCAACTCCGGCGTTATCGGTCACCGCGAGCCGGACGCGATAGAGGCCGGGGCTCATCCAAGCATGCCGGACCAGCTTGCCGCTCGCCTTGCCGCCATCGCCGAAATCCCAGACCCAGGCGGTCAGTTCGCCATCACTGTCACTGCTCTTTTCGCCCGAAAAGGTCAGTTCCTGCCCGAGCGCACCGCGGGTATCCTCGCCGGCGGCTGCGACCGGGGGCGCATTGACCCAGACCTTGAGCTCGTCGGTGGCGAAATTGCAGGGACTGTCCGAATCATCCTCGATCCGCAGGGTCGCTGTGTAGGTGCCGGGACGCTCGTAGGCATGCGTGGTCTTGCTGCCGGCGGCGGAGTGGCCGTCGCCAAAGGTCCAGTTGAAAGCCGTCAGCCGGCCGTCCTGGTCGGACGAGGCCGAGCCATCGAGGACGACGGCCTTGAGCGGAGCGGTGATGAGGTCGGCGGCCGCCTTGGCGAGCGGGGGTTTGTTGACCTTGACGCTGAAGCGCTCATAGACGCTGTTGCCGACCTCACCCGAATTGTCGCTGACGATCAGCAGGGCCTGGTAGGTGGTTTGCTCGGGGAAGAGATGGGCGACGCGGCTGCCGGTGGCGGTGGTGCCGTCGCCGAAATCCCAGCGGAACTCGAGCAGGTCGCCATCCGGATCGGTCGAGTCCTTGGCGTCGAAGACGATCGAGTGACAGTCGGAGAGGGCGATCAGACTCTTCTGGATCAGCGGGCGGCGGTTCAGCTTGCTCAGGTAGACCGGCAGGGCGATCGGCAGGATGGTGCCCTGGTCGTCGCTGATGTAGAGCGAGACGTCATTGGGCGATTCGCTGCCCTGGCCGAGGACGATGGCGCAGGGATGTCCGGCCTCGAGCGGCTCGAGGGAGAGCAGGGTTTTGGCCCATTCACCCTGCCCGGAGGAGAGCAGCGGCAGGTTAGAGCGGAAGGGCGTGACCAACTGCACGACCGCGCCGGCCAGATCAAAATTGTTGACGGTGATCGATCTCGCCGTTTCCGGGACCATGAAGGTGATGCTGGCGACGTTTTCGCTCTTGCGCAGGCGCAGGGTCGGCGAACAGGAGAAGAGGGCGGCCCCGGCCGGGGTGATGTTCATCGAGGGCGAGCTGCTGACGCGCAGATCGAAGGCATTGGCATCATTGCCGCTCACCCCCTGGACCACAAGCTTGAAATAGCGATAGGCGCCGACCTGCTCGCCCTCCGCGGGGGCGAAATGGGCGAAGTTGTACCAGCTGTTGTCTAGTTCACGGTTCTCACCAAAGAGTCCCGTCACCAGTTCCTTGCCGGCATCCCGGTCCGTTGCGGTGGGCGTCGCCATCTGCAGAGAGGGGGACGAAAAGGCACCCGCTCCGCCGCGGAGGGAAAAGCGCACCCCGGTGTTCCAGGGGCCAAAGGCCAGATCGTTCTCCCCGCCGCAGTCGGCATCGAAAATCCGCAGGTAGAGACTGTCCGTACACGAGGCTTCCAGCCGGATGAAGATGATCTGCTGGAAATCATCATCGCCTTCGCGGATCGATTGTTCCGGTCCGTAATTGACCAGAAAGATATTCTCCTTGGCCAGGAGTGCAGAGGCCATGAGGAGCAAGAGGACCATCCATCTCAGTTTCGTCGTCACGCGGTTCTCCCTTCACAATGATCCATCGAATGCCAAAATCGCCTATTCGGGATTGAGGACGCTCCGGTTCCCGAAATAATCCTCGAGGACGAGCGATTTTATCTTCACTTTCGCTGCAGAAAGGCTTCCCTGGGGAAATTTGAAAGAGCCTTCGTATTGTTGTGATGTGCTGTTGTAGACCAGGTAGCCGGAGGTCAGCGCCGTGCCGGCTTGGAGCTCGATGGCGGCGGTGCGACGCAGGCCGGAACCGTCCTTGGCCTTGACCTTGACTTCGAGCAGATCGCCGGCGCCGGCCGCTTTTTTCTGCAGGGTGTAATCCACCAGATCCGGCGGCGTGCGGTCAAGGGTCACCTCCTGCTGGAGGAGCGCCTCATCGCCCAGGTCGTCGGTTGCGGTCAGGCGCAGGGTATTGGCGCCCGGCTGCAGGATGAGGCTGTAACTGAACCGCCCGGCCGTCAGGGGGACCGCAGCACCGTTGCATGTCAGCCTGCTGGCGTTGAAGACGGCCCCCGCCAGCCACAGGGTGTCATTAGCTGCGACGGCCGGGATCTGCTCATCCAGGAGGATCTGCGGGGCATCCTTGCGCACTTGCACCCGCACGGTATCCTGCTTCTGATATCCGGCAGGCGTCAGGACGCCGACGACGAGCGGCATGCTCTCCGCGAGATCAAAGAGGGAGAGCTGGAAGCGTCCGGAGGAGTCGGCGAAGGTGCGCCCGCGGGTCATACCGCTCAGGTCCTGAATCGAGACCGAGGAGAGAGGAACCGTGCTTCCCTTGAGATCGAGGGTGCGCCCGCGCGCGAGGAATTGTTTGGTGTCGGGCAGCTGCATGGCCGCATCGTAGTCGATGCTGACCGCCCTGGGTGCTGCATAGATCACCGTCCGCAAAATGCGGCTCTCATTGCCGCCGGCATCCCGCACAAGCACCGTGATCTTGTTGATGCCCTCGTTCAGCTGATAGGCCATTTCGAAACGGCTGCCGTTGAGGCTGGTCGCCTGGCCGTCGATAAAGAGCTGGACATTGGCCTCAGTCTCGCCGGTGATATGCAGGGTGTCTGTCTTGAATATATCCTGTTCCTGGGGATGGATGACGTAGAGGAAAGGATGGGTGGTATCGGAAAATATATAGAAGAAACCGCGCGGACTGGTGGGGCCGGGAAAACCTTCTCGGTCGATGGCCGCGATGGTCCAGTAGTAGGCCCCGTCCTTCAGCCCCTCTGTGGTAAAGGTGCCTTCCTGGATATCCTCGCTGTTAATGATGATGTTCTTGAAGGAATAGTCGGCGGAGACCTGGAGGAGATAGCGCACGGCCTGTGTCACAGGAGCCCACTCGAGTTTGACCGATCCGCCGGCGAGGATGGAGTTATTGAAAGGGGCGATCAGGGTGGTGCCGTGCAGCAGCTCGCGCGACTTGCCGATTTCGCCGTCTGCGCCGATTTTCGAGCCGTGGTTTTCCTCGATGACGACCGAGTCCTCGCCTGAAGTGACCTGGATTTCGCCTTCATAATTGGCGATCTTGGTGGTCTCCTCATCCCTCTGCACCCAGAAGCTTTTGGAGTTGATCTCCGTTTTGACACCAGGGATGTTGAGGTTAAATTTTTTCTTCTTCTGGTTGGACTGGAGCAGGGCGAAAGCGGCGCCTTTTTCGAGTTTCACGCTCGAGTCGCGCTCCTTGCTGAGCAGATCGACACGCATCTTCTGGATGACCGCCTGCGAATTCTCGTTCAGGCGGATGCGGCTTTGGTCCTGGAAAGATATCTCGGCGTATGAGTTGGAAAGGGTGCGCACACGATTGTTCTCATAAAGTTTGGAATAAAGGCTGAGATCATTCCAAACCATCTCGGCGGCGGATCGGCCCTGGACGGTGCCCGACCGGTCTGTGACCGTGGCATCCGCCGAGGTGTTTCGCTTCTCCAGGCATTCCTGATGGGCCTGCCGGGCGAGCTGGCCGGCTGCAGCTGCGAGCCGGGCGCTGTTTTCCCAGCTGCCCTTGCTCCGCTCGCGGACCGCCTCATCATAGCTGGCGATGGCCTGGGTGATCCCCTCGGCCGCAAAGACCCGCGCGCCCACATCGGTGGCCATCTGGATCGCTCTGCGCGCGCCATCGATCTCCTGGATTGCGCGCTTGATCGCTCCGGCCGGTATGACCAGCTTCATCCCGGGCTGGATCTCAGAGGGTGCGCTGAGCTGGTTAGCCTTGAGAATTTCATTCCATAGATTGGGATCGCCGAGCGCCTCCTGGGCAAGATCGCGCACGCTTTGCCCCTCGCGCGCCACCAGGGTGCGGACATCGGTACCCTGCGCCAGCAGGCCGGACGCCAGGATCCCCAGGGCTACGAGGGTCCAGAGAAGGGCGGATCTTATTGCAGAGTGCATCGCCAATCCTTATCGCTTAATTTTTCGGCAGCAGGATGATAAACTCGGTGAATTCTCCATCGCTCGTCTCAACCTGGAGTTCACCCTTGTGCATGCCGACGATGATATCATGGCTGAGCGATAGCCCCAGCCCCGTTCCCTCGCCGGTGGGTTTGGTGGTGAAAAAGGGCTCAAAGATTTTTTCGAGATATTTTTTCGGGATTCCCGGGCCGTTGTCGCGGATGCGGACTTCGGCCTGGCTGCCCAGGTCCCGGGTAGTGATCCGCAGTTCGGGCTGGTAGCCGCTGCCCACCGCACTCTTTTTCGCCTTCATGGCATAGACGGCGTTGTTGATGATATTAAGGATCACCTGGCTCATCGAGGAGGGGTTGAGTTGGACCTTGCCGGTGGTGGCGGCAAAATCCCGCTGGATGGTGACGCCGAAGGTCGGATCCTTGGCGCGCATGCTGTCCCAGGTGAAGGTGACGCACTCTTCGATGAAATTGTTGAGATCGGTCTCCTGCAGTTCGCCGACGTTGCCGCGCGAATGCTGCAGCATGCTGTGCACGATCCGGTCCGCCCGCTTGCCGTGATCCGAGATCTTGGTCAGATTGCCCTTGAGGCTGCCGAGAATATCCGCGATATTTTCGCGCTCCTCTGGAGCGATCGTCACCAAGGGCTTGCCCAGCTCGCCACCCAGCTCCTCCACCAGCTCCGAGGAGAGGATGGCAAAATTGTTGATGAAGTTGAGGGGATTCTTGATCTCGTGGGCGATGCCCGAGGTCAGCGAACCGAGGGAGGCGAGCTTTTCGTTGACAATCAGCTGCTCCTGAGTATTCTTGAGCTTCTGAAGGGTGGCTTCGAGGGCGATGTTCTTCTCTTTCAGCTCTGCGGTGCGCTGGTCGACCTTGATCTCCAGCCCCTTGCTGTATTCGGCCAGCTCATTTTTCTGGTTTTCGATCTTTTCAAAATTTTCTTTGAGCGATTGGCCCATATTCTCGAGGGATTGGCCCAAAACGCCGATCTCATCCTTCGCCGAATAGTTGACGCGGACGTCGAACTGCCCGGAAGAGATCTCCTCGGCCGCCTTGCTCATGCGCAGGATAGGTTTGCTGATCTGCTGTGAAAAAATGATAGCGCCGATCACCGCGATTGCCAGACCGAGAAGCACCCACCAGAGCAGCTGGTTGAGCATCTTGCCGACTGCTGAATAGGCCTCCTTCTCATCGATCTCGGCGATGATCGCCCAGCGCAGATCCTGGGGAAAGGCGTAGCAGCCGACCCGTTTTTCTCCCGTCGGCATCGTGTAGGAGGTGACACCCTGGGCGCGTGAGCTCGATTGCAGGATCTGGATGGCATCCTGAACGACCTTGAGGTCGGTCAGATCTTTCTCTGTGACGCCAAAAATCTCCTTGCCATTCCCGTCGATCAACAGGATTCGTCCGTTGCGGGAGATGGGCTGGTTTTGAACCCGTTCGCGCATTCCGTTCATGTCGACCTGTGCGACCAGGATGGCGGAGGGTGCTCCGGCGATGTGGACCGGCAACAGCAAGGTCACCAGCCAGGTATCGACAGCGGTAAGATAGCGCGGCGAACCCATGCTGCGCTGTCCCTGGCGCAAGGCTCGCAGCTCACTGAGGGAGGGTGTCATGGTGGCGTTAACATCCAGCGATTTCTCCTGCAGCCTGGCTGCGAACGACTCTTTCTGGGTGGCGATGGCCGTGATGAACTCACCCGACTGAACCTCGAAGACCAGGGCGAGGGAGACGATGTCGTCAAGATTCTTGATGCCCGCCGAGAGGAATGCGGCCTTTTCTTCAGCGCCAAGCTCCTCGCTCTCCAGTCCGCTGCGGATCAGCAGCAGGGGGGCGGTCCAGCGGTTGGCATAAAAGGTATTCACCTCCTGCGCCAGCTGGCCGGCGGTCATCATCAGCTCGTAATTGGTGCTGCTTTTGAGCTCGTCCTTGGTGCTGTTGATCATGTTAAAGCTGGAGATGGCGATGGGGATGATGGCGATGACGACGGCGAAGAAGATCAGCTTGTTGTGCCAGTTCATTCTGAGCATGATAGAGTCCGTTCAGGAGTTTTCAACCAGCCAAACAAAACGCTGCCAAAAAACGATGGGTAAAACGGGAAGGTTATAGGACCGGCGGCGATCACCCGGCCCAGAACTATGGTTCGGGACCGATGCAGCAAACAAAAAGGCACAATCCTTGATCGAGCATGAAAAGAGCTGTGCCTGCGGATGCAAAAAGTCCTGTGCCAGACGATGGTTGGAATTTACATGTTGTATATTAT
>DAOOPF010000053.1:0-17774 GCA_035388125.1 bacterium
GATCCCTTGATCGGCGGCAGCACGGCCTGTCGCACCGGGGCGACATCCAGGCGTAATTTGAGGAAGGATAATTCGGGCAACAGATAATCCATACACTGACTCCAGATATAGTATTAACTATATATTAGCAGTAGCGGATATTCTGTCATCAGCCGCCCATCTCAGCTCTCCCACTCCCGCTGAGAATGATATGACTGGATTAATGCTAAAATCATGCCAGTTTTACTTCACAATCCCTGGTTTATTATCATATTGTTTTATTGAGCTTTAATTCATTTGCAGCCTGCGCTGGCAGCGCCCGTTCCCTGCAACTGTTGTCCCAATGCGACACCCCTCAGGAGGCTTTTTTGAATCTAATCTATTGATTATTATCATCCTGCAGGTGTGACCTTGATGCGACTCTATTTTAACCCCCGCAGCTATTCCGGTGTCTGATGGCTCTCCGGCTGCGGCCGCCAGCTCAGACTCCGCTCGATCTCCGCCTCCACCTCCGCCCGCGGCCGGCTGTACAGGGCCCGCGAGTTGACGCGCACCGCCTCCGCCACCGATGCATCCCGCGCCGCCTCCGGCAGCACGGTGCGGATCACAAAGGGCGGCACAACCTGCCCGGCCACCGTGGTCTTGACAAAGGCGTGCCAGTTGGGCACGGTCGTCAAATCCTGATCCGAAAAATAGGGCAGGTACATCGGCTGCAGATGTTCCTTCGCATCTTCATAGCTGACCCGGAAGGTGATCAGGGTGCCGACATTGCCGAAAATGGCCTGCATGATGCGCGGGTCCTGGATCTGCGAGATGAACTGGTTGGCCAGCACCAGCCCGACACCGAACTTGCGCGCCTCCGAAAGCAGCAGGGTGAAATTCTCGGTCGCCATGGTCTGGAACTCGTCAACGTAGAGGGTGAAAAAGCGCCGCTGCGCCGCCGGCAGCTCCACCCGCCCCATCGCCGCCGCCTGGATCCTGGCCAGCAGAATCATGCCGAGAAAATGCGCATTGGCTTCGGTCAACCTCCCCTTGGCAAGATTGACCAGCAGGATCTTGCCGCTGTCCATGATCTCACGCAGATTGATGGTCGACCGCTTCTGCCCGAATATGAGTCGCAGCATGGGATCGAAGATGAAATCCTCGAACTTGGAGCTGACCCACTCCCCCATCGAGGATTCGCCACGGGTGGAGGCCGTGAAACGGCCCACAGAAAGGTGCTCCTCCACCCAGCGCTCCAGCCGGCGGTCCGACCATTTGAGCGGCAGCCAGCGCTTGTAATAGTCGCCGCGCTGCAGGATCTCGCAGAACTCCACCAGTGTGCCGGGATCATCGGGATCGGACATCGCCAGCAGCATATTCATTTGCATATACTGATAAAATACCGGACCGGCAAAATCAGATGAAGATCGGCCGAATTCATCGTACAGCAACCGGCGGATGATCGCCTTCATCTCGCGCACGGCAAAATAGCGTTCTTCCACCGAACCGCATTCGAGCATGTTGAGTCCCACCGGATGCTCCATATCGGTGGGATCGAAAAGGACGACATCCTTGATCCGCTTCTCCGGAATCATCCCGCACAGCTCCTGATAAAGATCGCCGTGGGGATCGATGACCGCCATCCCCTCCCCCTTTTCCATCCCCTCCAGGATCATGCTTTTGAGCAGGGTGGTCTTGCCGGTACCGGTCTGCCCGGCGACGTAGAGGTGCTGGCGCCGGTCGCTCTCCTGCATGTAGACCGGATGGTGCAGGCCGAGGTAGACGTTCTCCCCGAGCAGGGATTTGCGCCGCTTCTTGTCGGTGCTGACCGCGGCCACCTCGCCCGGCAGGGGCAGAGTGCGCAGATTGACTACCGCCAGGCCGGGCATGCCCTCCGCGGAGGCGACGGGCAGGCGGAAGGCCCCGGCGGCCTCGCGGGCATCGACGAGATAGCGCAGCCGTTTGAGCGGTTCCGGCGCCAGCGTGGCGCCCCAGGGCCGGCCCTCCAGATGGAGCAGATTGGCACGGGCTTCCACAGCTTCCGCTTCTCCGCTCGGATGGATGATGTCGTATCCCCCCAGATTGATTTGCAGATTTGAACCCGGCTGGCTCTCAACTGCCGGCGCGCCGACCGGTCCGGTGATCTCCACCCCGAGCGCTTCAATGGCTTCAGGCGGAATCCCCTTTTCCGCAGCGATCGTGATGGCCATGAAGAATGGCGCATCCTGAAGACGCATGAGCTGCCCCTGCGCGCTCTCGAGGATTTCCCGCGCCATCCGACGGTGGATTATATCCTCTTCTTCAGGGAGGCCGGTCCTGGCGCCCTCCGCGATAAGGTGACGTTCGCATTTGCGCATCTCCGCGATGAAGGCGCGCTCTTCCGGGGCGCTGAGGTAGGTGGGATTGAGGGTGACCTGCCAGAGCAGCGGCCGCGTCTGCAGCAGCATAATACGGAGGAGGCGTGCGAGCGAAGTGCTGCGCGGCAGGAAGGGGTGCACGAAATAGATCTGGCTGGCCGCGTCCTCCTGGCTCACCGGGCCCGGTTTGCGGCCGCGCCCGAGCCAGGGGCGCGGCTGGAGCCGGTCAAGGTGAACGCGGTCCTCGCGCCGCCGGATCTCAGCGGTCTGGGCGGTCATCAGATCAAAAGGCTGCCAAAGCGCTGCGAACCCGGCCTCATCCTGAACGCTCTGCCACTGCCAGGCGGGGAAGTAACCGGCGAGGAGCGCGGTCATCTGCGACCAGATTTCGCGGCTGCGCGTACGCGCGAGGGCTTCGGTGCCGGCATCGACCCGCACCAGGAGGGCGATCTGGATGGATCCCGCCACCATGGCCCTCGGATTGGGCCGGCTGATGAAGCGGAGGGCGTAGACCACTTCGCTCCGACTGCGAAAGAGGGCATTAATGAAATCGGCGTGTTCCGCCAGATGGCGTGTCAGTATCTGCTCCGGGGCATAGAGGCTGTTTTCGCCGGCGCGCGCGGAAGGGCAGGTCAACAGGCGGATGGCGAAAAAGGCGGCATATTTGCGGCCGGGCTCCAATTCTTCCACATGGGTATGGATCGACGAATTCAACGCTGTTTCCTCCCTGCTTTCGATTTGACGACTGGTCCCGTCCGATATGATCAGCCTAGAGGTGCTGTGGAGAACCGTCCACTATTTGGCCGGCTCGAGGACGTTATCCACCAGTCCATACGCCTTGGCCTCCTCGGCATTCATAAAAAAATCGCGGTCCATATCCTTCTTGATCTTCTCCTCGCTCTGGCCGCAGGCCTGCGCCAGCATGGCGACCAGCCTGGACTGCAGGCGCAGGGTATGGCGCGCGTGCACCTGGATGTCGGTGGCCTGCCCTTCGAAATCGGCGGCGACCTGGTGGACGAGTATTTCGGCATGGGGCGTGGCGAAGCGCAGGCCGCGGGAGCCGGCAGCGAGCACCCAGGCGGCCATGGAGGCGGCCTGGCCGATGCAGATGGTGCTGACCGGGGCCTCAATGCACTGGATGGCGTCGATGAGGGCGAGGCCGTCGAGCACACTCCCGCCCGGGCTGTTGATATAGAGATCGATCTGTTTGCCGGGAGCTTCAGCGTTGAGGAGCAGGAGCTCGGCGATGATGGGATTGACGCTGGCGGCGCTGATGGGAGCGCTGAGAAAAAGAATGCGGTGATGCAAAAGGGGATTGAGGTTCATACCGTTCTCCGGTTGACTCTTTTTTCTATGTAAAAGGCAGCGGGATGAGATGCTGCAATACTTGCGCGAGAAAACGGGACACATGAAAACCTTTCAGCATTTGAACTCGTGCACGTCCGGGTCCTGGATCAGCTTGCCGGTGAGTTTGCTAAAGTCTTCCTCCGAGCCGTAGGCCTCAATGCTGACCAGGAGATGGTCCTTGCCCTTGACCACCTTGCGGCCGATCACCGTGACCCCGGAGGCATTCACCTCGGCGGAGACGGCCTCGATCTTTTCGGAGCGCAGGGGCAGGATAATTTCGTAGGTGCGGGTTTCGCGCACCAGATCGATACGGCGTTCGAAAAAGGGAAATATCCAGAGCACGGCCATGACCATCAGCTGGGCGGTCAGGGCGAGCAGCAGCTGGCCGGTGCCGATGGCCACGCCGATGGCGGCGGTCATCCAGATGATGGCGGCGGTGGTCAGCCCCATGATGCGGCCGCGGTCGCGCAGGATCACCCCAGCGCCAAGAAAGCCGATGCCGCTGACCACGCCAGCGGCGACGCGGGCGGGATCACCGGTGCTCCCGAAGCGTGTGGAGAGCATGGTGAAGAGAGCCGCACCCGTGCAGATGAGGATCAGGGTGCGGAATCCGGCCGCCTTGTCGCGGAATTCGCGCTCGGCGCCGATCAGTCCCCCAGCCAGGAGGGCGAGGAGGAGTTTGAGGAGATCAATGGTTTCCATTTGCATGAGGCTATCCGGAAGTGATAATCATTTAATATCAATCAAGTCTGCAGCCAGCCGGGTCATGAACAGTGCTTGCCGGTTTCGTTGAGTCTTCTGGTCAGGATTTTTATCGCCAGACGGAGGTCCAGGGCTTTCTCTTTTTCCTGGTCCACCATCTCCTGCAATCGCAGGAGTGTTTCGGCATCACCGAATTTCTCCGAAAGCTGCTGATAGGCGGCTGCGCGTTCTTCAGGTTCGTCCACGTAGATGTGCAGGGTCTGGATGCATTTATCGATCAGGAAGTTCTGCTCCTTCGCGGAACTTGTGAACAGCGTGAGCTGGTTTTTCGGCAAGCCCGCCTGCGTCATCAGCCGCTGCAGAACCCCGTCCTGAATCTGGAGAGCATTACGGATATTAACGACGGCCTGCATGGTGCTGTCCACCATCCCGGCCAGACGGATATTATGGTCCTGAATCTGTTTCATCTGGCTGCGAAACTGCTCGTAATATCTGCGATTCTTAAAAATGACAAAACCGCCGAAGAGCGAAATTATTGCGATGATCACTCCGACCAGCTCGAACAGATCGCCCGGTGTGAGTTGAGCGACTTGCATTATTTTTCCCTCACTTTATTTTGCCCAGAATCTCATCAATTTTCTCGCCGAAATCATAACAGGTATTGAAGCTGTCCTTGTCCAGATACTGCACGTTGTTTTTCTCGCAGAATCCTCTGATCTTTCTGATGAGATCCCGGCTGGAGGCCATGCTGAAAAAGAGCGATTTCGCGGGAAAGACCGCCGCATTATGCTGCATCAGCTCCTCGAGCAGGATCAGGCCGGTCACCTTGAAATTATGCGTGCGGTCACGGGTGAATTTGCTGCGCGCGGGATCCGGATTGGCCGCCAGCATGATATCGATGATGACCAGATCGACAGCTTCCACCTTGATCTTATGCAGACGCAGAAAGGCCGCATCGGCATCGGCAAGCGTCTCCACATCGTGACCCCGCATGGCCAGTTCAAAAGCAAAGGGCTTGATTTGAGAATAATCCTCATCGACAAAATAGATCATTGCCGGAATCCTTTCGGCTATTCATCCCACTTCTTCATGCGTATGATAAACGTGGTCCAATCATCCCGTTTGTAGAAAAGATCCCCTCCCATCTGATCCATCAGGCTCTTGCTCTGGCTGAGGCCGATGCCGCTGCCTCCAGCCGGCCGCCGGCGGATGGCGTTTTCACCGCGATAGCCCTCGACAAAAATCCATTGCTCCCGTCCCTCCGGCACCCCGATCCCGTTATCGCGGATGATAACATCCAGAAACGGATCGTGATCCTCGAAAAGCAGTTCTATCATGCAGGTCTCATTGGCGGGATCAGAATACTTGAGTGCATTCTCGAGCAGGTTCTTGAAAACCGTGATCAGGGCTTCGGTGTTCCCCCGCACCGGCGGCAGGGTGTTAAAGCCGCTGGCGGTCAGATTGGTGATATCAAGTTTCTTCACGTTGTAGGTAGTAGTCAGCTTGGAGGAGAGGTTGACGACCTTGGACAAGACCTGTCCAAAGAGCATCACCTTGCCGAGGGAGGCCACGATCTCCTTGGATTCGATGTTGATGCTTTGCCACCCCAGCATGCGTTCAATCTGCCATTTCACGTCCAGCATATGGGAGATGCTGTCCGGGACGATATAACCCGCCTCCGGGACCTTGATCTCCATCAGATTGGGGCGGTCCTCGAAATGCTGCAGGTTTTTCAGGACTGCCTCGATATTTGAGCGGACGCCGTGCATGATGCGTTCAAAATCATCCAGCTTTTTTTCGGATTTTTTAAGAAAATTGCTCATCATGCTGATGGTTTCGGTGACAAGGGCAAAGTTGGAAATATCCTCCCAGGTGAAGGGGACGGTCTCATCCCGGCCGTCAATATGAAAACGCTTGTTGACTGCACGCAGGACACCCAGCGGTGTGGTATTATTAGGGTCGCCCAGACTCCAATCGTAGATGGGCACGGCCAGGTAGGATTTTCCGGGAAGCACTGTTTTTTCGGCAAAGAGGCCGTTGGGATGGTTGGCGATGATGTCATCCGTGATATAGGGTTCACCGGTTCTGGCCACGTTAACCGATATGTTTTCGCTGTCCGAGGGATAAAAGATATCGTGTTTGCTCAGTGTAGTGGTCAGGCCGGTGGTGGCATGCAGCCGCAGCAGCTTGCCCTGCTGATCCCACAGAAAAACCGACGCGGCTTCAATGCCCAGATATTCTGTTATTGATCTTAGCGTCCGGAAAAGGAAACTGTTGAGGTCGGCCGACTGCAAAGCCTTGTTGATCATCAACTGGCGAAGAAGCAGCTTGTCCGTGCGGATCGTGGTGATGTAGAATTTTGTGATCAGCTGTTTGAGCTTGTTGAAGAAGGCGTGAATCTCTTCCAGGTCCACATGGTCTTCCGGATAGAGAGCAATTACGCCGATCTTGTCAGAGGAAAGAAGATTGGAGCGGGAAAAATCCAGGCCATCGATCGGCGTCGGCTTGCCGTTCAGCGGGATAAAAATGCCCGAGACGAGGTGGTATTTCTGGACAAGATTTTTTTCATGAATGAGGGGGTCATTGGCCAAATCTCGCACCATGCATACCTGACCGCTCGAGAGGGTCTTGCCGAGAATGCTGTGTTCAGACTTTTTGTACAAGGAGTTGTAGTCGAGGTAGCTGAAACCCGCCTGGGCGCGCAGGACGACATAGTCGCAAGGCGGGGCATAGCTGTAAAAGGATGCCCCCTTGATGGGGAAGTACTTTTTCAGTTTTTCGATGATGGACAGGCAAGCTTTGGAGGAGTTCTGGTCCAGTATCGAGACAAAATCGAGCAGAAAAGAATCCAGAATCTGGTTTTCCATTCATGCACCCTTGCCGTGAAGTTACATGCTGTTGTGGATCCGGACTGCGGCCTGATGGCGCCCTGTTTCGGGCGGCCGGTCCGTAGCGATTCAACCCGCCAGTGACGCTATCGGCATATCCGGCACCACCATCACCTCGATGGCCGCCTCTTTATACTCTTCGGAAATCTCTCCGATTGTCCATCCCTCCGCGCTCATCTCGCAGTAATAATAGTGGTCATCGCCATGTTCGACCGCGAAGCCCGTCAGTTCACCGGCCCCGGCGACACCGAGGGCGGCATGGCCGGGCAGAATGAGCAGGGCGACCTTGTATCCAATCACCTTGAGCAGCGCCGCGGCGAGAATGACCGAATCCTCGCAGTCGCCGGTCTGTTTGACGAGGGTTTCAACGGGATACTGCGGATATTCCTCCTTTTCGGCAGTATAGGTCACGCATTGCTGGACAAAATCAAGAACAAAACTCGCCTGCTTCCGGGTGTTGGCTGTTTTACCCTCCCGGACCAGCCGGTAGGCCAGTTCCCTGATCTCGCCGCAGATGCCCTGAATGACATACTCATCCGCCCACTTGCTGAGGTGAAGGCGTGGCCGGGAGGCATAATCCCTGTAAAGAGCCTGCCGGATCACCAGGGAGATCGAATAGCTTTTCCCTTCATGAGTCCATGAAAAGTTTTTCAGATAGTCGTGGGGTATTTCCGCCGGAGTGAGTTCAGGAGCAGCCACGAGTTTGCCGGGGATCTCCTCTTCGGCGAGAAAGCGGGGTATGTGATCAAAACCCAGACCGTTGATGAGGGCAACCAGTCCGAGCGGCACAATCCATTCCGCCAGGGATAACCAGCCCGTCTGATCGCCCCATCGGCTCATAATCCACAGGATAACCACGGCCGTTGCCAGGCAGATCCAGCGCACGCCCTTAAGGCGCATCAAATTGCGCAGCGGCCGTTTTGCTTCCGGCTGATAGGTGGCCAAGGCGAAAGATCCGCCGTATGCCCCGGCGACAGAGACCAGGCAGAGGGCGGCAAGCCAATAGAGGTGGTTGGCGAAAAACGAGTCCATTCCCGTAAGGCGGGCGACGCCGGTAAGGAAAAGATAGAGGATCAGGCTGAAAAGAAGCATATCATGTCCTCCACCTGATGTTGCGCATGGGCACGCCATCTATAAATGTGTAGAAAGCGATTCTGAAGGGATTGCCGCTGATGAGGCATGTGGAAGGAGTGATGCCATTGGTCGCGTTGGCCAATCCTTTGCGCAGCGCCTCGGGGAGATTTCCGGGCACTTCCCAATAGCCGGCAAAATTCATCGCCGTTTCTCCCGGCAAAAGCTGCAAGAAAGGTGTTGCCGTCTGCTGCAGAATGGCGAAAAATGTCTTGAACTTTTCGGCTTTGCCCAGGAGCAGCTCCATGATATTTCTATCGACAAGGTGAGCAGCGGATGGCAGGTAGAGCAGAGCTGCTTCCTCGAGCAGTTGCCACTCCGCACTGGAGGGGGGCTCAGTACCGGCGAGAGCCAGCCTGTCGACGAGGTTTTCCAGTTTGACCTGATTCATGAATCGCGCTTCGATGCCGGGTGCATCGGTCTCCAACTGCGCAACCTCTTCTAGATAGTCCTCCGGCGTGTGCATTACATAGTGCCAGAAAGCTGAAGCATCCCGGATGGGCCGTGCAGCGCTCTCTTTGAAAAGAGTGATCAGGGTTTCGCTTCTCTGCCGGGCCTTACCAAGCCGGTCAAGCTGTTCGTCGATGATATGCAGATAACCGTTCAGGAGATCGGATGCCTTGCGCAGGCCGATGTTTTGCAGGCATGCCTGCCATTTATTGCTGAAGGCTTCCCATAATCGGACAACCTTGCGATCAACAACCGTATTGAAAGCATGCCACTGTAAAAGCGGCAAAAGGGCGCAAAACAGGGCCGCAGCAACAAAAGGCCATTGAAAATCGAGCAAAGCAGCAATCAGGGCAGGAAGGGCAAACAATCCTGCACGCAGGAGCAAGGGAATAAGCCGCGGGCCGTTGTCGACTTTTTTACGCAGGTCGGCCAGGAAGGGCGCAACATCAAGGTAGCGGGGTTCTTCTATCTCTTCAGGAATCATCTCCTCGATCTTTTCACGCAGGGAGAGCAGAAAAGCCTCCGCCAGGCCAAAACCGCCCCTGCTGGTCGCAATGATCGCATCGATAAAAGCCGAGAGATCATAACCATAGTCCAGTTCGCGCGTTTCACAAAAGGCGGACAGGATCTGTTCATTCTCGGCAAGGCGAGCGGGCATGGCTGCGTCCGCAAGATCCACCTCCTGCATCACCTTTCCTGAATTTTCGACAGACCAGATCTCCGGCAGCGATTCGTTCTCCACGCCGAACGGGGTGAGAAGTCGAGGCTCGCAGTGTGTCAGCAGATGGCCGGTGAGCGATTCGAGGCTGTGGCTGTAGGTGTGGTTATACCAGACCAGGAGATGGTTTGCCAGCTGCTTCTCATCGTATTCCCCCAGGAGCCGGGCGTCGAGCAGATCAGCGCCCTTGATCACCAGCAGGTTCTCCAGGATCTGTTCGATAGGTACAGAGAGTGATGTCGCCGACAAGCCAGCGCATTGCCCGTCATGGGCTCCTCCTCTGCGCATCCATTCGCCGAACTGATCCATGCTATCCTGCACGGCAGACTGAGCCAGAAAATGGATCAGCTGCCCGACAAGAAACAACAGATCGAGTTCTTCCTTGATCGAATAGCCGGCGTTATTGAGATCGATCAGGAAGGCCCGATCCACCTCCTGGCTCAGCCATTGCTGCAGTTCCTCTTTATTATTCGGCTGCCTGATCTCGATCTGCTGCCCGGCCTGAACTATTTTTTTCAGCAGCAGGATGGCAGAGAAGAAGAAAGGGTGCGCCTGGTTGAGCAGGGTGGTGGTGACGCTCTTAAAAACCTCCCTGACCTCACGCAGACTCTGCAGGGCATCCGGATCGGTCGCGTCAGCGATCAGAATCACCTGGTTATGGTTCTCGCGCAGCTGATAGCCTTTGCCGATGAGTTCATTGACCGCACCCACGTCAAATGCGGCCATGCATATTTCCGTCACCCGGTTTACGAAAGCCTGATCAGCAGTGGATCCCGGCGGTAGGATCAGCCAGGGATGCTCCCGGGTCAGCAGCTCGTCCTGTTCCGGAAACCACTCTGCATACCATTCCGGCAGCATCTCCAGGCCCGGCGAGATGACAACATGAAAAGTTCTCGCCACCTGCAGCTGGTGACCAGACATGAGAGCCCGCGTGGTTTCCCGGATTTTGCCCGGCAAGTGCTCGAGCGGCATGAGGCTAGATCCTTTGAGTTGTGAGTTCCTGGGCGATGAACCGGGTGAGTGTTTTTCTCATCGCTTCCAGCATCTTCTTGCGGTCGGTCTTGCCGTTTTGTTCGGCGGTCCCTATCTCCTCTCCCAGGATGGGCATATAGTTATTTTCCAGCGCGTTTTTAACCTTGGCTTGCCCCTCGGCGGCGATCTTGTTAAAAATGGCATTTTCCAGAGGCCGCCACCAAACCGGGTGCAAACAAAAGTTGGCGAAGGACTCTTCGAGTCCGTTGCCGAGCTTTTCTGAACTGCCCTCCTGGCGATCTTCGAGGTAATAGTATGATCCGCGGTTATAGATAAAAGCCTTGTTGCGCTGGGGATCGGGCAGTCTGTCTTCTCCAAGGTTAGTGGGAAAAAGATGGCTGAAAGCGCGGCCGAGGCTGAACAGCTTGAGCGCCTCCTGTTCATCCTGTGTGGGGGGAATCAGCTCCTCCCAATCCTGCGCATTCACCCAGCCATGCATGGGTCGGTGAGCGAGCCCTCTGCTGAGAGCGGCTTCATATTTCCCCTGCAGGAGATCATAGTTCGCCTTGTAATTCCTG
Source organism: bacterium (assembly GCA_035388125.1). Lineage (GTDB taxonomy): Bacteria > Zhuqueibacterota > Zhuqueibacteria > Residuimicrobiales > Residuimicrobiaceae > JAKPUX01. Next base: position 11,105 of record DAOOPF010000053.1, read on the forward strand.
ATCTCGGACAGTGAGTGAATGGTATAGCCATGGGAGATACTGTAAATGATCACTTCGAAAGGATCGTTGAAATAGGCGGTCTGGATGGCATCACCGCTTTTGTGGTACTTTTTGAAGAGGCGCAGAAAATCCGCAGCGAGTTCCTGCTTCACGGCGAGAACCCAACTGGTTTCATAACTCTGCTCGGCATTATTGGGATCAAGGGGGAATAGCGGTGAACCCAGTTCGACCACCTGCTGCAGGAGCAGATCTCTCCGGACGGGATCGGCGTAAAACCTGTCGAGGATATTAAGAATGGTCAGGTTGCCCATCAGGGAGCTGATCTCCTGCTTGATCTGATCTTCAGCCTTTTCGACCCAGCTCTCTTCGGTAGCAGTTATCTCATAGATCAGGTTGTTTTCGCGCCAGGCCCTGCTGGCCCGCAGCGCCATATCCGCCGCGTTGGGCTCAATGAATTCATCAAAGATAGCCTTGGCATGGCGGCTGTCGATGATGCTGAAACGGTTGCCGGGGCCTCTCTCGTTGATATTGGACATCTTTTCGATTTCCAACGCGAACATTTCAGAGCGCTTTTTGATAAAAGCCGCACGTCCCTCAAGGCTTTTCAGGATTGTCTCCCATTTACTGAGTTGGTCACGGCAGAAGCTGATCATCTGGTCATAGATCAGTGCAGCCTCTTCCTCACTCCATATCACGATCTGATATTTGAAGAAAGTTTCGATCTGCGAATCAAAATTGCCCAAAGCGTTTTTGATCATGGTCCCGCGCGTCAGAATGCCCGAAGCCGCGGCTGTGGCCACTCCGGAGATGGCTGTGCGCACTTTTTCCCGCAGAGCCGGAAATTTACCCAGTTTTTCGTTCAGTTCCTTGTTGAGCGCCTCGCTGTGCACGCCCAGCACCTGCAGCAGGGTGTCAAGATAGGCTACGACCGCTCCGACGGATTTACCCCTGATTTCGTTTTCCAGGAGTGCGGCGAGGGTTGCTTGCACACTACTCACCTTGCGTTCCCGATTTTCCTCGATGACTCTGCGCATCTGCGCTTTGACGAGCTCTTCCTGCCTTTGAAAAATGGCTTCACATTCCCTGGCCATCTCGGTCCGTTTCTTTCCAGAGAGCTGACCTTCGGTATCGATGGCGAAGTGCAGGATCTGATTGTTGGCATCCATGCGCAGGGTCTCCTGAAGCTGATCGGAGCCATCCTCCCCTAATCTGTTGCTGTTGATCCAGGTGGCTACCTCATCAGCAGTGCAGAAACGATTGGTCTCCTTGCGCAAAGCTTCGTAGGCAATCGAGTCGGCGAAAAGCGCCTTGACGACATCGAAGGGGACTCCAAACTGAACGACGCCAAGGCTGGAAAAGGAGGTGGGCATATCGCCGCGGCCGAAGCTGGTCTGGGCGGTATTTTCCTTGTCCTGGGGTTTGGGCGAGCCGTCTGCGGCGATGAGAGGAGTCTTGATTTCAAAGAGCAGGTAGGAGACGAGCATGTCCCTCAGTTCCTCGAGGGTGCGGACGACGATCTTGCTGTTGCGGTCTGTGACGATAAAAAACGGATTAGGGACATCGTCCTGTTTGGCCACATTCTGATTAATCTGGGTAACCGCGTACTTGACGGTTTCCTGCTCACCGCGGAGGAAGTGAAAGGCCTCCTTCATGGTTGCATAGGTGTTGGCATAGAAATCAACAAAATCGCTGGCTCGGGCCTCGCCCTCCAGGGCTTCGGGCGTGGCGACTATCGCCTGCAGCTGATGGGAGGTGGTGCCGGTGCGGCTGAGCAGCATGCTGGTCAGGATGAAGAGATCGACCAGTATTCCCGAGCCCGTGCCGCCGGCCAGGGTGGAGATAATGTATACTTTGGGGATCGAGCCGCCAAAATCCTTGAAAAAGCCTCTCACCTGCATTTCAGCGCGGATAAAGGCCTGGCTGAAGTTGCCAACGGTCGGAGGATGGAGCAGGGCCAGGCGCCCGACAGCTTTGACTTTGTCGGCGCCGCTGAGAATATTGCGGGCGCTCCATTTGCGCACCAGTTCGCGGTACCAGTTCAGATATTCGGCGTATTGCCTGTCCGACGCGACCGTGTTGGGATGGACTCCAATGGAGAGCTCGATGAACTCGCTGTTATTGTTGAGAATATCGCGGTTGTCATGCGGATTGGTATCAAGGCCGATGAAGGCAAAACCCTGCCGGCTGCTTTCATCCGGGACCAGATCGTAAATCTTTTCCTTGACCTTGCGCACCACGCCGCATCCAAAACCGCCCGCCCCGATGAAAATGGTCGGCCTCAAGGAGGCCACTTTTTTCAGCTCATCGAATGATTTCATCCGCGGCGATCCGTCGCCGGTCAGCACCATATCAGCCCAAAAATCTTCCATTCTGCCTCCCATCAGGAATTGGTGTATTCAAACAGGTATGCGCCCATCTTTATCGTACTGCCATTTTCGAGATGCACTCTTTTGCCGGGCTCCAGTGAAATGGTGAACTCGCCGCCAAAATCGGGGCTGGTTACTTCGATAGTTTCTGCCACTCCTTCCCGGGGCTGATGGTGGATGTAATCGGCCCCGAAGCGGTAAAAAATCAGCTCCACCGCCATACCGGGCGGCAGCATGTCCAGCCGGATTTCTTGCGAAACATCGGAAATCAGCAGGATGTTTTTACGCCAGGAGAGATGCCGGCGGAAGAAACCGCGTTTGACCTGGCTTAATTTGAGTTGATCCACTGAAGCACCTGTTGGCCACATCAGGGGCCTGAGCACCCCCACAGGGCGCTTGAGCCTCCACCAGGCGATCATAAAAAATATCAACGTGATCAAGGCCGGTATGGAAAGGACGAGCAAACCGGTAGTTATTTTCTCCCAGATGCTGGGGACGTGAAGCCGGAAGGACTGGCGGGCAAGTACCTCGCCGTCACCGCTGTAAAGGATTTCGCCGTTATAGTCGCCCCATTTTGCATTTTCAGGAATCGAGAGGGTGAGTTGCACATTGTGAGCTGCAGCCGGCTCGATGGTGCATGAATGCTCCTCAATGCCGGGTTGCGGCCGGCCCGGGCCCAGCCCCCTGCTGCAGCTCTTGATGACGCTGTGGATATGGACCGGAGTCGGGGTGGTGAGTCCATTGTGCAGGAGAGCCTCGACGTGCCGGGATTCACCGCGTTTTAAATCCCCCCAGCTGTATTCCGCCGGTTCCACATAAAACCGCTCCACGACCAGGGTCCGGTTCCGCCGGCTGGGCCGCGGCAAAAGCTCACGGCCCTCCGGGTCACGGCCCGTCAGGGTAAAGTCGATGATCATCGGGCCGGCAGGCCGGGCAGTCCAGCTGAACCGGAACACCCCCTTCTCTGGTATCCCTGTTACTTCCCCCTGCTGGCGGCCGTCGACCACGATCTTCGCCACGGCGGCAAGTTGCCCCGGGTAGGTTTCGCTAAACGGTCTTCCATCGGCGCCCCGGACATGCAGAAATAGATTCATCGGTTCGCCATATTGGTATTTTTCCGCCAGGCCCTCCAGATCCATCTCAATCAGGCTCTCTCCGAGCAGAAAGATGGAGTAATTGCCCGCACCGGATGAATAGGAATAATGCCACTCCGCAGGCGGTGTCTTCCCTTCAAGTTCAATCAGCTGCAGCTGGGGATGACAGTCGCGCGCAGGCTGTTCCATGATCGCGTTGACCCGGCAGTTCAGTTGGGCCGGCGATTCAGTGATGCCGATGAGGGTCAGATTGCGGACATAGGAATCGATATAGAGCGGCTGCTCCACTCCGCCGCGGATGGCTCCCTCTTGCAAAAAGAGGATGGAACGGTTTTGAATGTACTGGAGAAGAGTGAGAAAGGCATGGGCGAGGTCGTTGGCCCGGCGGGCGTGGAAAAAATGATACTCCCGGGAATCTTGAGTAGTCTGATCAGCCAGCCTGGTCAGAAGGGCTTCATCCGCATTGTCACCGAAGGCGATGCTGAAAATCTCGATACCGGCATTGCGATATGTCGGTATGATCTGATCGCCGATAAGACGTTCAGCGACGGGCACCACTTTCTGCCTGAATTGCGCTCTGATCGCTTTCCTTCCTTCATGGCCCCGCCCAAGTAGGGCCATCCGGTATTCCAGACTGTAGGGAGCGTAGGCCTCGTTGCCGGGATCAGGGTCAAGCTGGCCATCGGAGAGGACGACGACGATGCGCCGCCTGGAGCTGCTGGTGGTGGAGGAGAAGAGTTCAAGGCTGGCCTCCAACCCGGCCCGGAAATCGGTGAACTGGCCTTCCCGCCCGACCCTGTTTATGGCCTGGATCAGCTCTTCCTTTTGCGCAGCGGTTTGGAAACCGGAGATAACTTTACCTTCCCCGGCGAACTCTACGATGGCAGCCTCATCCTGCGCCGAAAGAAGGTTAATAACCAATCCGGCCGCCAGTTTACTGAAACCCTGCGGATCGGTCTCGCGCATGGAACCCGAAGCATCGAGCAAAAGAACCACCTGGACCGCTTCTCTCGAGGCGCCCTGGAGTGTGCCAAATCCCGAAACAAGCAATATGAGGAGAAATAAACAGCCGACAACCCACCCTGTAACGAAGCGCCTGCGTCTCTTCAGCATTTTCAAACAGTCCCAGAGAATGAAAGATGATGGTATAGATGTATCAGGGTTTTAATTCGGCAGGATATGAAAAAGGAAAAGGTAAGGTCCCGATCGGGCCAACTCACAAATGCAGTGGCGCATTCGTATCATGTCCATAGCTTCCCCGGGCGAAAAGAGTCAGAACAACCGCATGGATCGAATATATCTAAAAGAAAAAAATAAAACAAGCTAAATAATAGAAATATGCAATTAACGGACGGGATGTCAGCCGGGAAGAGCACCACTTCCCAGCCCCCCTCCTACCCCATCCCGAAAAACATCTTCTCCGCAAAGAGATCCTGAAAAGCAGCCCCGGCCGCCACCTCGACATACTCCACCTGCGCGGACAGTTCGTCTATCGCCCGGCACTCGCTGAGGCTCAGCAGCCCCATCTCCGCCCCGGCGCAGGCGGCGTTGCCGATGAACTTGATCCGCGCCTGTTCCACCGCCGGCAGCAAACCGATGCGCAGGGCCGCCTCGGGCGAGATGTACTGGCCGAAAGCCCCGGCGAGGTAGATATGCTCCAGATCGTCCGGCTGCAGGCCGGCGGCCCGGAGCAGCAGCTCGATGGCCATGGCGATGGCGCCCTTGGCGAGCTGGACCTCGCGGAGGTCGCGCTGGGTGAGCACCACCCGGCCGGCGAGGTGAGCGGCGGGCTGAAGCCCCGGCACCCCGGGATGGGGGGCTGTAGTGACCAGCGGGTGCCCCTCGGCCAGACGCCCGCTGGCGTCGAGGGCGCCGGCCTCAAGCAGGGCGGCGACGGCATCGATGATGCCCGAGCCGCAGATCCCGACCGCCTCCCCCCCGCCGATGACGCGCGCTTCGAGATGATCCCCCCTCCACCACACCCGCTCGATCGCCCCGGCGGCGGCGCGCATGCCGGCGCTGATCTGCGCCCCTTCAAAAGCGGGGCCGGCCGCGGCCGAGGTGGTCCAGATCCGCCCCTGATGACAGAGCAGGATCTCGCCGTTGGTGCCAATGTCCACCGCCAGCCAGGTCGCGTCGAGGCGGTCGGCGAGGGTGAGCAGCACCGCGGAGGTGTCGCCGCCGACGAACTTGCCGAGGAGCGGAAAACAAACCACCCGCGCCTCCGGATGGAGCTCCAGGCCGATCTCCGCGGCGGCTACGGGCGGGAAATTTCGCGCGGCCGGGACGTAGGGCATTTCGGCGAGATGGCGCGGCGGCACTCCGAGCAGCAGATGCTCCATGACGCTGTTACCCGCCACCACCACTTCGTAGATGTCGCTGCGGTGGATCCCCGCCTCCGCGGTGAGTTCATCCGCCATTTCGCTGAGCTGGCCAACGATCAGCTCCTGCAAGGGCTGAGGCCCGTGCGCGTTGGCGTGGGCGACGCGCGCGATGACATCCTCGCCATGGCGGCGCTGGCGGTTAAGTCCGCTGGCGGTGGCGAGCAGCCGGCCCGTTTCCAGATCGATGAGCCGGGCCACCACCGTAGTGGTGCCGAGGTCGACGGCGATGCCGCAGAGGGGCGCAGGTTCGGGCTGAAAGCCGGCGAGCTTCTCCCCGATGAGGATCGCCCGGCCGCGCCAGTTGTTCAGGCGCAGCAGGACGGGCAGCTCCTGCAGCAGGCGCAGGGAGGGCGGCCGGGTTCCCGCCGGCAGGCCCTCGAGCAGCACCTCCAGATCGCTGGGCCCGCTCTCCAGACCGGGCGGGTCGAGGGCGACCGGGATGGCCCGCACCGCCGGGTTCCATTCGACGGGACGGCCGGCGCCGGCGGCGAGGATCTCCACCCCGTTCTCGCCGGCGGCCGCGGGGATCTCAACGGTGCAGTCGGCCGCAGGCAGGGCCGAACAGGAGAGACGGAAACCGCTCTCAAGCTCCTCCGGAGTGAGATTTTCCAGATCGTTGGGGGTGACGGGGAGCGTCCCGCGCCGCAGCAGCACCCGGCACTGGCCGCAGAGGCCGGCCCCGCCGCAGAGCGAGGTGATCTCGAGTCCGAGCGCCTGGGCGGCGTCGAGGATGGAGGTGCCGGCGGGTACGACGGTCCGGCGTCCGGAGGGGAGAAAGGTCAGGGTGACGGAAGGGGACGAAGCGTCGGGCATTGGGGCTCCGCAG
>DAOOPF010000053.1:17874-19439 GCA_035388125.1 bacterium
CGCCGCATCTCGGCCAGAAAATCGCACGGGACCGACTGGGTGCCGATCATCATTTCGCCGCGGCGGGCGCCATGGCAGTCGGAGCCGCCGGTCTCGAGCAGGCCATTGCGCCGGGCCAGATCGCGGTAATAGTCAACCATGTCCGGGGTATGGCGCGGATGGATGGTCTCGATGCCGTCGAGACCCAGCTCGATGAGGGCTTCGATGGCCTCGATCGTGGTGCCGGTGCCGGGATGGGCGAGAAAGGCGAGCCCGCCGCTGTCGTGGATGAGGGCGATCGCCTCCGCCGCCAGCAGCTTCATCTTGGGCACATAACCCGGCTTGTTCTCGCCGAGAAATTTCTGAAAGGCCTCATTGAAGGAGAAAACATAGCCCTCCTCGACCATGATATCGGCGATGTGCGGCCGGCCGAGAGCGCCATGCCCGGCGCGCATCTGCACCATATCGAAGGAGATGGGCATGCCGAGGTGGCGCAGCCGCTGGATAATCTCGCGGGCGCGCTCGATGCGGTTGGCGCGCATGTGTTCGGAAAAGGAGATCAACGGGGCATTGGTCACATCGTACAGATAGCCGAGGATATGGGTCTCGCAGCCGTTGTAGATAGCGCTGAGTTCGATACCGGGGATGACCTCCAGCCCCAGCGTTTCGCCGGCGGCTCTGGCCTCGTGGTAGGCCGAAAGGTCGTCATGGTCGGTGATGGCGATGGTGGCAAGGCCGACCTGATGGGCATAGGCGGTGATCTCCGCAGGACTCAGCAGTCCGTCCGAGTAGGTGGAGTGAATATGCAGATCGATATAACTTTGGGCGGACAATATGATTCCTTTCCGATGCTGCAGACGGGCTCAACCCGCCCACTGCTTCTCCCGCTCGGCCTCGCGGCTTTTGCGTTTGCGATGAACGGCGGCCGAGACCCAGATGCTGATTTCGTAGAGGATGAGGAGCGGAATGGCCAGCATCATCTGGCTGAAGGCATCCGGCGGGGTCAGGATCGCCGCGACGATGAAGAGGATGAGAATGCCATACCGCCTCTTCTTGCGCAGGAAATCGGGGGTCAACACCCCGATCAGCGAGAGAAAATAGGCCAGCACCGGCAGTTCAAAGACCAGACCGAAGACGAGCAGCAGGGTGACGACAAATCCGAGATATTTGCCGATGGTGATATTGGCGACCAGAAAATCGGTCTGGTAGCTGAGAAGGAATTTCAGTCCGAACGGGATGATCAAAAAATAGGCGAAGAGGGCCCCGGCCAGGAAGCAGAGGACGGTAAAGATCACGATCGGGCCGACCGCCCGGCGCTCCTTTTCGTAGAGGCCCGGCATGACAAAGCGCCAGAACTGCAAGGCGACAAAGGGCAGCGCTACCACCAGACCGGCATAGGCGGCCACCTTGATGTAGGTCATGAAGGCCTCGGTCGGTGAGAGGAAGATCAGCTTGATGTCCGCGGGCGCCGGATGGACGAGGAGGACGACGATCTCATCGATGAAAAAATAGCAGCCCACCGCAGCGGCGATGACGGCCAGGATGCTCCAGATAAGGCGCCAGCGCAGCTCCTCGAGGTGATCGAG
>DAOOPF010000054.1:0-18003 GCA_035388125.1 bacterium
AGGGCCGAAACGGCCGCAACCGCGGCGGGCGTCAGGGGGGCGATTCGGGCAGAGAGGGCACTAAGTCCATCCGCGTGGGCAACTATCCCAATCCGGCCAATCCCACTACCACCATCGTCTACCAGCTCGAGGATCCCGGTATGGTGGAGCTGGCCATATACAACAGCACCGGACAGCTGGTCCGTTCGGCCGCGTTGGGCGGCCAGAGCACGGGTGAGCAGCGCTACCTCTGGGATGCCCGTGACAATTTCGGCCATCCCGTCACCAGCGGCCTCTATTTTTGCCGGGTCAGTACCGGCGAGGCTGCAGCTGTTCACCGGATGCTGTTGATGCGCTGATCCCCACACCTCGTTCTGCAAAAAGCCTTCGAAATCGAAGGCTTTTTTTTAAAAGGGGGCAAAAAAAGATTGCACTGCCTAAAGGATGGCCCGACTTTTACAGTACACCTGCTTTGCTGCTGTTCTGCCAGCCGGCATCGGACTGGATATCGGTGCGGAAGACGATCAGATCGGCCTCAAAGGCGGAATCGGTGATGTAAACCGCTTTGGCGGCTTCAGAACGGATCTCTGTAAAGCACCAGATCTGCGCTTCTGTCGCCTCCCAGGGGCTGGAGGATTCGAAGACGATCAGATCGGCTTCGGAGCGAATATCGGTGAAGCAGACCTTAAAGTCGGCGTCTGAGGCAATGTCGGTTTTGTAGAGTACGGGCATGGCGGGCCTCCTAATGATGGTTGAAGGATTTTGATTTAATAATTGCTGCGAATTGCCTTGACCCCATGGACTACTCTTCAAGCAATATTTTTAATATATGCCTGGCTAAATATTCATCTATCTCTCTGTGCCTTGGAACGGGCTGTTTGGCTCGCGTTCGAGGATTCAAATAGAGATCATGCTTTGCACCAGAACGAACCAGAATACACCCTGCTCCAACCAGCCTGTGAATCAGATCGCGGCGTTTCATACGGCAAGTTCGATTTCCTTCGTTTCATAATTTTCTGGTACGTCAGCAAGGACCATCAGACGATAGGCATCTGCCATATTCTCTTCAAGCTCTGCAAGGGTTTTACCCTGGGTCATAATTTCCGGGTGGTCCACCAGTTTCCCCACATAGAACTTGTTCCCCTTCCAGAAGACCATTTTTAATTTTGTTTGCATAATTTTTCCCTGATAAGGTATTGATGACGCCCTGAACGATTTCAGTCAAACCAATGACTTTTAGCTAATATTAAAGAATTGTCAGGCCATAATCAAGTAAAATGGTTGCCTATGCTGACGCACACTGTGGCAGAGTGAATCGCAAGCAGGTGTTCTACCTACGGAATTGTGCAGAAAAGAGGTTGTAAAATTGTTTGGCAATACGTATTTTATTAAGCTAAAGTCTCCTTATTCGGCTGTCCATCGGTTGTCCTGCCGTCCATTCGCTTCGCTTTGGAGAACGACCCATGCTGCGCAAAAAAAGCTACTGGATCATCCTCGCCCTGGTCCTCCTCTCAATCGCCGTGCCCCTCTGGCTGCTGCTGCCCCGCGATCCGGATGCGGCGAACGACCCCTGGGAGACGGTGCCGGCCAAGAAAATCAAAACCGATCATACCCACCTGCTCAGCGGCCCATTCGCCAGCGGCAGCGAGGTGACGGTTGCCTGTCTGGCATGCCATCCGGACGCAGCCAAGGATATGATGAAAACCTCGCACTGGAGCTGGGAGAGCGAACCTTTCAAGGTGGCGAGCCGCCCGGAACCGGTCCGGCTCGGCAAAAAAAACGCGATCAACAACTTTTGTATCGGCATCCGCTCGAACTGGCCTCCCTGCACCGCCTGCCACGCCGGCTACGGCTGGAGCGATGCCGATTTTGATTTTTCCAATGAGGAACTTGTCGACTGCCTGGTCTGCCACGACCACAGCGGCCAGTACATCAAGGGCGATGCCGGCATCCCCGAAAAGGGTGTCGACCTGCTCACCTCGGCGCGCAGCGTCGGCAATCCCACCCGCGAAAACTGCGGCAGCTGCCATTTCCGCGGCGGCGGCGGCAATGCCGTCAAGCACGGCGACCTCGACGGCAGCCTCTATTTCCCCACTGAGGATATCGATGTCCATATGGGCCGGCATAAATTCCTCTGCACCGATTGTCATCAGACCACCGATCATGACATCAAGGGGCGCGCCTTTTGTATCTCGCCGGGAGCAGCCAATCAAATTCACTGCACTGATTGCCACGCCGAGGAGCTGCACAAGGATGAGCGCATCAACCGCCATGTCGCCACTGTCGGCTGCCCGACCTGCCACATCCCCTATGCCGCGGTCAAGCAGGCGACCAAGGTCCATTGGGACTGGTCCCAGGCGGGACAGGATATCCCTGAAGACGACCATGAATATCTCAAGATCAAGGGCCGTTTTGTCTGGGAAAAAAATATCGTCCCGGAATACCGCTGGTACAACTGCACCAGCGAGCACTATCTGCTCGGCGACAAGATCGATCCCGATGCGGTTACCGAACTCAACCATCCAAACGGGGACATCCATGATCCCAGGGCCAGAATCATGCCCTTTAAAGTTCATCGCGCCAAACAGATCTACGACGCCACCTACAACTATCTGATCCAGCCCAACACAGCCGGCCCGGAGGGCTACTGGACCAAATTCGACTGGGACCAGGCCGCGCGCATCGGATCGGAAGCCGTCGGGTTGCCCTACAGCGGCAACTATGGCTTTGTCCGGACCGACATGTTCTGGGTCCTCACCCACATGGTAGCGACAAAGGACAAAGCCCTCCAGTGCACCAGCTGCCACGGCGAAAACGAAAAACGGCTGGACTGGATCCAGTTGGGCTATTCAGGCGATCCCATCACCCACGGGAGTCGCAAATTCACCGCTAACCATTAGGAATTCGCTCATGAGACGGATGTCGCACTTTCTTCCTGCTGCACTTCTTCTGGTTGGCCTCCTCTGCTCCGCTGCCCCGGGCCAGACGATGCACCCGGTCTTTTACCTCCTGGACGAGCAGGGCGGGAACGTCCTCAAAACCTCCCGCGCCGTCAGCCCGGCCAAAACCTGCGGCCAGTGCCACGATACCGGTTTTATCATTAATAACACCACCCCCGGCCATGCTGCCTGGACAGATCAGCAGGCCGCGCCGTTCGCCCGCCTGAAGGGAGAGGGGGGCACGACGCAGGCGGATGGCCAGAGCGGCGGCATGAACTGCTTCCTCTGCCATCTGGAGCAGCCGAATAACAGCGCGCGCCTGGCCGCGCTCACCAGCGGACAAGCCGAATGGGCCGCCACGGCGACCCTCGAGGGCAGCGGCATCGTCGTCAAAGCTCCAAATGGCTGGCAGTATCAGCGCAGCTCCTTCAACAGCGCGGGCGAACTGCTGCCGGAAAAGGCCCGGATGGTCGATCCCCGCAGCCACCACTGCGGTTATTGCCACGGCCAGGTCCACTATCAGGCCACTGCCCCCCTGCTCCTCCAAGCGGGTCAGCCCGAGCAGTGGACCACCTTCACCACCGGGCAGGTGATCTCTCCCCAGAAAATCAGCGCGAGCGGGATTAACCTCGCCGGCAAGGAAATGCTGGACCGCTCGTGGGACATTCACAGCGAACGGCTGCTCGATTGCGTCAGCTGCCACTTTGCCCTCAACAATCCCGCCCATCAGCAGGCTGATCCGGCCAATCAGCCAGACCATCTTGTCTACTCGCCGCGTCGCCTGGATATCAGCGAATATCTTCACCGGCCCAGCCACATCCTCGCCGGCAGCCCGGTGCAGCAGATCGGCGCCGGCGGAACCATCGACAGCCCGATGCGGCGTTGTGAGGGGTGCCACGACTTTGACAAAGCCCATCCCTGGCTGCCTTTCAAGGCGCGGCATGCGCAGAGCCTCGCCTGCGAGACCTGTCACATCCCGCAGCTCTATGCCCCGGCAGCTGCAGTCATCGATCTGAGCGCGGTGGAGGCTCAAATAACCTATCGAGGGGTGGATGGCTCCGGAGATGTGGTCCATACCCTGGTCGAGGGCTACAAACCCGTCATTCTGCCGCGCAAGCAGGGGGATGGCCGCGTCAAGCTCTCTCCCTACAATCTGATCACCACCTGGGAGACGCGCGAGAGCGGGCAGGTCCGGCCCTACGCCATTCATCACAATGTCGCGCACGGCGAGTTCGTCGTGCGGGAGTGCTCAAGCTGCCACGACAAGAATTCCATGCTCAGCGCCGCGATGTTGGTCGCCTCTCCCCGCTCAGGCGGCAGCCTGGAACTCTGGCAAGAGAGCGACGGCGTTCTGCCAACCGGCCAGCTGCTCGAGAGAGCGGATGGACTCTATTTTGCGGCCGATCCCGGAGCGGCGGGATTTTATATCCTCGGCCATTCCAAAGTATTCTGGATCCAGTGGCTCGGCGGGGGGATTCTGCTCCTCACCCTGGCCGGGATCGCCCTGCACGCCTTTTTACGCTTCCGCGCGAACAAAAAGCATAAAACATCCGCAGAGCAGACCAGGCTGGTCTACATGTATGAGGCCTATGAACGCTATTGGCACTGGCTGCAGGCGATTATCATCGTCGGTTTGATTCTGACCGGCTTGACGATCCACGCTCCGGGCCGCTTCGGCTGGCTCTCTTTCGCTGCTGCGGTGCGCATCCACAACGTCCTGGCCGCACTCCTGCTGCTCAACGCCTTTCTGTCGCTTTTTTACCACTTTGCCAGCGGCAAAATCAAGACCTACCTGCCGGAGCCGAGCGGCTTTTTCAACCAGATGTTCTCTCAGGCCAGGTATTATCTCTCCGGCATTTTCAAGGGTGAGCCGCATCCCTTCGAGAAGAGCCTGCAGAAAAAACTCAACCCTCTGCAAAAGATGACCTACCTGGTCATTCTCAACATCCTGCTGCCGCTGCAGATTGTCACCGGCATCCTCATCGCCGGAGCGCAGGCCTGGCCGGAAGTGTCGCAAAAGCTGGGCGGACTCGGTTTTCTCGTCCCCTTTCATTCCCTGCTGGCCTGGCTCTTTGCGGCTTTTCTCATTTTGCATATCTATCTGACTACAACCGGGCATACCCCCCTGGCCAGCATCAAGGCCATGATTTCGGGCTGGGAGAAAGTGCCCCTTCATCCGGAGGAGAAGTAAATGGCAAACACGCGCGCGAAAAAGCCCGCCCGGCCCTATCTCCACCCCTATCTGGGCGGCATGATCCTGGGCACGGTGCTTTTCCTGTCGTTCTTTTTGAGCGGCAACGGCCTGGGCGCATCGGGCGGCCTCAACCGCATCATCGTCTTCTTCGAGGACCTGATCGTGCCCGGCCACATCGACCGCACCCCCTATCTGCTCGAGATGGCCGGCGGCAATCTCAATCCCCTCGATGCCTGGATTATCCCGATGGTGCTGGGCACCATCGCCGGCGGATTCCTCTCCGGTTTTTTCAACGGACGCCTCAAGGTGGAGACCAACAAGGGACCCAATATCTCGAACAGGACGCGCTGGATCATGGCCTTCGCAGGCGGCGCCATTATGGGCTACGGCGCCCGTTTCGCGCGCGGCTGCACCTCGGGGCAGGCGCTCTCCGGCGGCGCCGTCCTCTCCGCCGGCAGCTGGGTCTTCATGTTCTCGGTCTTCGCCAGCGCCTACGCCCTGGCCTGGTTTGTACGTAAAGCATGGAATTAGGAGCATCTATGGCACCCTTTCAATTGCAGGCAGCGCTGGGCTATTGGGGCATGATGGCCCTCTATTTTATGCTGGGGCTCGGCTTCGGCGTCGCCCTGGAGCTGTCCGGATTCGGCAAATCGACCAAACTGGCGGCCCAGTTCTATTTCAAGGAGCTGACAGTGCTCAAGGTGATGTTCACAGCCATCATCACCGCCATGGTGCTGATCTTTCTGGCCTCCAGCCTGGGGCTGCTCGATTACAGCAAGCTCTATGTCAACACCACCTACCTCTGGCCGGGGATCGTCGGCGGCCTGATCATGGGGGTGGGTTTCATCGTCGGCGGCTTTTGTCCCGGCACCTCGCTGGTAGGCATGGCCACTTTCAAGCTGGACGGCCTCTTCTTTGTACTCGGAGGGCTCTTCGGCATCTTTATGTTCGGCGAGACTGTATCGCTCTATGACACCTTCTGGAATTCCTCTTTCTTCGGCCGGCTCACCCTTTTCGATTTCTTTGCCGTACCAGCCGGCATCGTCGTCGTCGGGGTTGTCCTGATGGCCCTGGGCATGTTCTGGGGCGGCGAGCATCTGGAGCGGATCTTCGGCGGCAGAGACCTCCAAAAGGAGCCCAAATGGCGCTATGCGGCCGCAGCCGGACTCTTGCTGCTCGCGCTGGCCACCGCCTTCAACGGCCAGCCCACCCTGGAGAAAAAGTGGCACAGGCTGGCGGCGCAAAAACAGCCCCTGCTCGACAGCCGTGCGGTCTATATCGAACCGGCCGAAATGCTCAGCCTGATCCATGACGACACCCGCGGCCTGCTCCTCTGGGATGTCCGTTCGGAAAGAGACTTTAATCTTTTCCATATGAGATCGGCCGTGCGTATGGAAGAGGAGACCCTGCGCAACATCCATCGCACGGGCATCGATCCGACAGCCAATCAGGTGATCGTGATCATGGGCAATGATGAAAAGGCGGCGACGGAGGTCTGGAAGTGGTTGGCGATGCAGGATATTCCCAACGTCTATATTCTCGGCGGAGGGATCAACCGCTGGCTGGAGACTTTTGCCGCAGAGGCCAGGGGTCTGATGGTGAAAAAGGAGGGCCCCGCCGAAACCCTGCGCTATGCTTTCCGGGCTGCGCTCGGCGCCCGCCAGCCCGCCGCTGAACCGGACCAGCATCTGCTCAAATCTCTCGGCGAGTTCACGCCCAAGGTGAAAATGACCAAGGTGGTCAAACGCCAGGGCGGCTGCGGGTGATGCAGGTTGACAGCTGATACTAATGGAACAGGCGTCTCGATGAGACGCCTGTTTGCGTTTTGGGCTGGAGCAGTCGCAGCGGCAGATCTGCGCAGATCGAACTCAGCCCCTGACATGGCTGATTCTTTCCAGCAGGCCCCTTAACAGCGAAGGCCGGACAGCGATCAGCAGCGGCCCCGGGTGATGACGCAAAAGATAGTCGATCCCCGGCCAGAGGCCTCCGCCCTCGCTCTCGAGAGCGCCGAACTCGTCGACCACCACAATCCCGGCACTTTTTACGAGCACCGCATTGCCCCAGACCAGTGCTGCCGATGAAAAGTAAAAACGGTCCAGGACCAGATCCTCCTCATCCAGCGGCTTTTCATCCGCCAGCTGCCGCCGTTCACCGGTCGAGACCTCCTCAAGTGTATACCCCGTTTTCATACCCTCCTGCCAGAGGCCATGGCTGAGGAGCCCGCCGGCAGGCCATCCCCGTGCACGCGCCTGCCGGACGACGGCTGTCAGATAGGCGGTCTTGCCGCTGTTCACCCGGCCGGCGACGAGGGCGATCTTTCCGCCGCTCAGACCCATGTTCCATCCCGGCCGGACCGATCAGGCATCGCGATACTCCTGTTGCTGCACGCCGCTCTCATCCGGCTTCCTCCTGTCCGGCGGACGGAGCGCTCCGGCGGGCGGCAAAAATGATGCTCGCCACCAGCCGGCTCAGCAGCGGCATAAGGCCCGACGGGCGGCGGGCGATCTGCCGCCACTGGACATCCTTGAAGGAACGCCCGATTGCAGCCCTCAGCTCGGGAAGCATGGATTGGGAGAGGCGGAAGACCTCATCGAACTGCTGCAGATGGATGCGGGCCAGACCACGGGAGAGCGCCGCCGGCGAAATCCGGCTGGTGAACATCCGCAGCGTCAGCATCAGAAGGATGCTGCGCTCCACCATCAAGAGATTGAGCCGCAGCATGGTGCTGTTGTAGGGCAGATTTATCCATCGGGCATCCCGCGGTCCCACTACCAGCACGGGAATGGCGACCAGCAGGAGGAAGAAGAGCCAGAGCTTCCAGCGCAGAAAGATGCGGAACGCCCGCCGGTCGATCAGCGCCAGGCCGGCGAGCGCAGCCGGGAAGAGGCAGAGATGGTTATGCTCGTTCAAAAGCAGCGCAGCAATCACACCGAGGAAAAAATAGAGCAGACTCCATTTCATGCGGCTTGCTCCATCCTCTCAAGCTCCTTTTCCGAGGAACGGGCGAGATGAAAAGCGAACCAGCCGGCAAGGCCGCCGGCGATGGCGTGTGCACCGAGGTAGAGGATGATAAAAAGGGCGAGATGGCGGATCTCGAGATGGAGCCATTGGCCGGCCTGCCTGGCGGTGGCCCAGTAGACCTCGTAAATCCTGCCGCCATAGAGGATTCCCTGGGTGAAAAAGGGATGCAGAACAGTATAACTGACCATCACTGCACCCGACAGGATGCAGCCGAGACGGCCTCTGCCCAGCAGGGCCACAATGGACTCGGCAAAGAGGGCTTCAAGTAAAATGGCGAAAAAGGGGCCGGCAATGACGGTCCCCACCGAGAAAATCTTGAGCAGAGCCGCCACACCGCCCATCATCAGGATGGCGCCGCGGCGGCGGACGAAATAACGCCCGGTCAGGGCGATGACGGCGGCCAGGCAGGCCAGGATGGCCCCGGAAAATGGAAGGCGGGTCCCCTTGAGGAGGGCGCCAAGGGTGATCTCCATCAGCCCCCAGAGGGCGCCGAAGAGGGCGATGATCACCTTTTCTTCATAAGCCGGCCCTGCTGCGCTTTCCGTCTTGTGCATGCGCTGAACTTGCTCCCTGATGGGGTAGTGCGACTGGTGAGTGAAGCGGCCGATTCCAGGCGGGGTGACGGCTGCATTGTGCACAAGTTAACGCAGTTGAGGCCAAAAAAGCAAGAGGAATTTCGCCGCCCCTCGCTGCCGATCTCCGGCCTCGTATGTGCCGCTGCCCAATTTTCGCTTGAATTATTGACGGCAATTTGCTAACATAGGCCATGCGGAATGATCCGTCAAACCATGAGAGATAGACTGTGAAAAAAATGTTTTTTCTTCTCTTCGCCCCCTTCATCGTCGCCTGCGGCCGCCCGGCCGGGCAATCTTCCGGCACGGCCGGGACCACCATTGATGCCGGCAGCATCGAGGGACTCTCCGATGCCAAAACCGGTCTGGAGATTTACCTCGGCATCCCCTTCGCCAAACCGCCCGTCGGAGAGCTGCGCTGGCGGGCCCCGCAGGCTGCGGAAAAATGGCAGGGGGTCCGCGCCGCCAAAAAGTTCGGCCCGCGTCCGGTGCAGGCCCGCATCTGGGACGATATGCGGTTCCGCTCCGAGGAGATGAGCGAAGACTGCCTCTACCTCAATGTCTGGACGCCCGCCAGAAAGGGCCAGCACCTGCTGCCGGTTCTGGTCTACTTTTACGGCGGGGGCTATATCGCCGGAGACGGCTCCGAGACCCGTTATGACGGCGCTGCCATGGCGCAGCAGGGCATTGTCGTTCTGACGGTAAATTACCGGCTCAACCTGTTCGGCTTTTTCGCCCATCCCGAGCTCAGCGCCGAGGCCCCCTGTAAGGCCTCGGGCAATTACGGACTGCTCGATCAGAACGCCGCCCTGCAGTGGGTGCAACGCAACATCGAGGCCTTCGGCGGCGACCCGGCGCGGGTGACCATCGCCGGCGAATCGGCCGGTTCGATTTCGGTGAGTGCCCAGATGGCCTCTCCCCTCTCGAAAGGGCTTATCGCCGGAGCCATCGGCGAGAGCGGCGCAGCCATTCACCCGACGCGGGAGCCGGTCCCTCTGGCCGAGGCCGAGCAGAGAGGAGTGGAATTCGCACGGAAAACAGGCTGCACCTCACTGGCCGAACTGCGCGCCCTGCCCACCAGCCGGATTTTTGAGATCTATACCCAATCCGGCGGCAAGCCCTTTCCCGTCGTGCTGGACGGCTATTTCTTCCCCAGACTCCTGCCGGAGATTTTTACACAGGGGGAGCAGGCCCAGGTGCCGCTGCTGGCGGGGTGGAACTCGGCCGAGATCTCCGGACAGGGCTTCACCCGGGGACCCTATACGGAGCAGATCTATCATGACCGGCTGAAAGAGGCCTTCCCGGAGGATTGGGAAGAGGCCGCCAGGCTCTATCCCCATGGCTCAGAGAGGGAGATCGAACTCTCGGCCACCGCTCTCGCCTCCGACCGTTTTATCGCCTACAGCACCTGGAAGTGGATCGACCTCCACCTCCGTCATAGCGCACAGCCGGTCTACCGGTATCTTTACAGCAAGCTGCGGCCGCCCCTGGCCAGCCGGCCCGGCTCCCCGGATCAGGACGCCGCCGCCGGCAGCGAGGCCAAACCGGCCACAGCAGCGCCCATCGGCGCCCCCCACGCCTGTGAAATCGAATACGCCATGGGCAACCTGCCCCTGATTACGGATTTCGCCTGGACGGCGGAAGACTATGCGGTCTCGCGCACCATGCTGAGCTATTTCGCCAATTTCATCAAGCGGGGAGATCCGAACGGTGAGGGGCTGCCGGAATGGCCGGCGATGAGGACAGACGACCCGGCACCACTGGTGATGGTGATAGATGTCGAATCCGGAGCGGCCGCAGCCCAGCAAGAGGTCCGATATCGCTTCCTCGACAGATTTTATGGAAAGAGGTAACATGCGCGCCTCCCTGCTCACCGGCATCGGGGAGTTCGCCCTGCGCGAACTCCCCAAACCGCAGATCCAGCATGACCAGGATATTCTCGTCCGCATCCGCATGGTGGGGGTGTGCGGTTCCGATATGCATTATTACACCTCCGGCCGGATCGGCGCAGCAGTTGTCCATTTTCCTTTCCTCATCGGCCATGAAGCCGCAGGGGTGGTTGAGGCCACCGGTGCCGGGGTAACCCGCCTCCAGCCCGGGCAGAGGATCGCTGTCGATCCGGCCCTCTCCTGCGGCCGCTGTGACCAGTGTCTGGCGGGACGGGAGAACACCTGCCGCCATCTGCTATTTCGCGGTGCTCCCGGACAGCTGCCGGGCTGTCTGTGCGAGTATGTTGTCCTGGATGAGCGCCAGTGTTTTCCGGTCTCCGATGGGCTCAGTTTCGAACTGGCGGCCCTCTCCGAGCCCCTGGCAGTGGCCCTTTACGCTGTGGAACGTTCCAGGATAGCCGCCGGCACCCTGGCTGCCGTCCTTGGCGCAGGCCCGATCGGGCTTTCACTCCTCCACGTCCTGCGCGAACGGGAGATCGGGCCGCTCTTCGTCACCGACAGAATCGAGGCGCGCCTCGACTATGCGCGCCAGCTGGGCCCGGAGTGGGCGGGCAATCCGGACCGGATGGATGTCGAGGCGGAGATCGGCCGGTTCGCCCCCCTGCAACTGGATTTCGTCTTTGAGTGCACGGGGAATCCGGAGGCCGTCCAGCAGGGAATCCGGCTGCTCAAACCGGGCGGAAAGCTCGTCATCGTCGGCATTCCCGGAGAAGAGGAGATCATCCTGCCCATCCACGAACTGCGGCGCAAGGAGATCGATATGATCAACATCCGCCGGCAGGCGGGAACGACGCAAAAGGCCATCGATCTGCTTGAGAGCGGTGCAATCCGGATGGACGGGATGGCAACCCATCACTTCCCTTTGGAAGAGACGGCCGCAGCCTTCGATCTCGTCGGTAGTTACCGCGATTCAGTAATCAAGGCGATGATCGCACTTTGAGCCGCCGGTAGTTTGCCCAGCGGCCTCTACTTTTACGAACTGAAGAGTGAGTCTTTCAGCACCAGGAAATACCTCCATCTGGCCAGGTAATAAAAAAGGGCTCTGATATGTCAGAGCCCTTACTTACTTACTTTCCCTCACCTGTTCTACCATTCACGGGCTTACCGCTTCCTCAGACTTTCCCACAATTTCCAGAACCCGTAGCTCACCGGCGGTTCAATGCCGCCGGCGGGCAGTTCAAGAGCGTACTGGTTTTCGGGATCGATCTCCTGCGGGCTGATGAATTCCATGGTCTTGCGGAACATCTCGGTGACCGGCTCGAAGGCCTGGGCGATTTTGCCTTTGGTGCGCTTTTTCAGCGCCTCGTAAATCTTGCTGCGAATGTCCTCAGTGATGGTTTTTGCAGAGTCGAAGATGAACTCCGAACTGGGCAGCAACTCCTTGTCCGAGGCGATGACCGTTTTGCGGCAGTAATTCTCGGTGATGTAGGAGATGCGGGTCAACATCACGGCGTTGATATAACCATCGACCAGGGATGACGAGACCTTGCTGACGAAGGGGATCGATTTCATGCCGTCGGTGGCGAAGCGGGAAAAGACCTCTTCGGTGGCATATTCGGCCACTTCGGAGCCGCCAATAGCCATGGCGTAATAGATCTTTTTGAGAATAATGGCGAGGTCGCGGTTGGAGACCCGGCCGTTGTAAAGGATAAAGAGTTCCTTGATATGGTTGATCGCGGCCGAGAGGATGAGCAGAGCGTCGAGAAAGCCGTTCTGGACGATCGCGGTGGCATAAAAAAGCTGCGGGATATCCCTGCGCCGCCGCTGCTCGGCCGCCTTGTCCATCTCGGCGATGACCCGGTCGTAGCTCTCGCGGTCGTTCCGGAGGGAGGCGACATCGAACCCGCTCCGGATGAGATATTTGTTCTTTTTGAACCGTTTGATCCGTTTGGCGATCAGCCGCTCCTCCTGGCCGGGATCGTAGACCGGTCCGTAGCTGACGGGCATGGTGAAGATCCGGAAGAGGGGGATGCCGACGAAGTAGATCAAAACCGCGAGTGCCAGCAGAGAAAAAACGATCGCGAGAACAGGATGAACCGTATGCAGCATGGTATAGATCTGCAGGAACTCCTTGGCGATGATATAAAGAACAAAAAGAGACAGAAAGAAAATGATCCGGCTGATGTATTTCATGTTCTACTCCCCGATTTCGGCAGCGGACAGGATTCTAAATATCGACAGAATCGCTGATTAGCGATATCCACTGCTGTGGTTTTATCATGATCAGGACCCGACGCCATCGCAGCGCCGGCCGGTTTCAGCTCAGCCTGCCGGTTTCCAGGGGCGGAGCCGGCGGCAGCCCGGTGGCCTTGAGGATCTCCTGCTCGTCGAGGGTCTCTTTGGCGATCAGGGCTGCGGCAAGGGCATCGAGTTCCGCGCGGTGCTCCCTGAGCAGTCTTTTAGCTTCATCATGGCTCTCGCTGATGATTTTGTGCACCTCGGCATCGATGAGCCGTGCGGTCTCCTCGCTGAAGGGTTTGGCGCCGCTGTAGCTTTCCTGGGTGCCGAGATAGGGATTCATGCGGGGTGAGAGCTGCACCAGGCCGAGCGCATCGCTCATGCCCCAGCGGGTCACCATGCCGCGTGCGATGCTGGTGGCCTGTTCGATATCGCTTTCGGCCCCGGTCGTGCGGGTGCCGTAGACGATCTCCTCGGCGGCGCGGCCGCCGAGAATACCGGTGATACGGGCGCGCAGATAGGCTTCAGGATAGTTGTAGCGGTCGCTGTCGGGCCGCTGATAGGTCACCCCGAGGGCCTGGCCGCGCGGCACAATGGAGACCCGGTTGACCGGGTCGGCGCCGGGGACGAGCAGGCCGAGAACGGCGTGGCCGCCTTCGTGGTACGCGATCCGTTCCTTGTCGGCGCTGCTGAGGAGTATCGGGCGCTCCGGGCCGAGTACGATCTTTTCGAGCGCGTCCATTAAATCTTTGGCGCGGACCGATTTCTGGCTGCGTTTGGCGGCGAGCAGGGCCGCTTCATTGACGAGATTCCTGAGGTCAGCCCCGGAAAAACCAGGGGTCGAGGCGGCGATCTCCGCCAGGTCGGCATCGGCCGCGAGGGGAACCTCACGGGTGTGGACCTTGAGGATCGCCTCGCGTCCGATCTTGTCCGGAAGGTTGACAATTACCCTCCGGTCGAAGCGGCCGGGACGCAGGATCGCCTTGTCGAGCACATCCGGCTGGTTGGTGGCGGCCAGGACGATGATACCCTGCTTGCTGGAAAAGCCGTCCATCTCGGTGAGGATCTGGTTGAGGGTCTGCTCCTGTTCGCTGGTGCCGCCGAGGGCCACCTGGCCGCGTGCGCGGCCGATGGCGTCGAGTTCGTCGATGAAGATAATGGCCGGGGCGTTCTCGCGGGCCTGTTTGAAGAGGTCACGCACGCGCGCGGCGCCGACGCCGACGATCATCTCGACGAATTCGGCAGCGCTCATCGAATAGAAGGGTACTCCGGCCTCGCCGGCGACCGCTTTGGCCAGCAGGGTCTTGCCTGTGCCGGGCGCCCCGACCAGCAGCACGCCCTTGGGTGCTGAGCCGCCCAGCGCTGTATATTTTTCAGGGTCCTTGAGGAAATCGACGATCTCGACCAGTTCATTTTCGGCCTCATCGATGCCGGCGACATCCTCGAAAGTCACCTTCTGATCAGTCGCGGCGTCATAACGGCGCGCCTTGCTCTTGCCGATGCCCATCAGGCCCCCGCCTGCGCCTCCTCCACCCTGCTGCAGAGCCCGGCGCATAAACCAGATATAAAAAAAGATCAGCAGGAGTCCCGGCCCGAAGCTGAGAAGGAAGGTGAGCACGGGATTGCGTTTCTCCTGGATCGGCTCGGCGGTGATCTCGACCTCATGGCTTATCAGATAGGCCTCCAGGCCGGGATCGATAAAGGCGGGCAGTGTGGTCGAGAAAGCGGTCACCTCCTTCGGCTCCGGCTTGAGCGCCTCTTTATCAGTCGAGTCGGGTTTGGGCCAGGTGACAGCTCTTTTGAACTTGCCGGTGATGGTCTCCCCCTTGTTAAAGACCGCCTGGACATTGTCGACCGCCACCTCTTGCTTGAAGAGAGTATAGGGGACCTTGACCGGCGCCTCGGCGTCCGGAGCGAAGACCCGGCCCAGCAGGTAGTTCATCAGCAGGATGGCCAGAAAAAAGAGCCAGACCCGGCCCGGAAACATCGGCGCGCGCTGCGGGTCTTTTGGGGGGGAGGGATTGGAGGCGGCTGGTGTACGGCTGACTGGCTTCTTCTTCTGTTTCTTGATCGGCATAGGGTCTCCTGGAATGACTATCTGTGCTTGAGTTGGCAATTTCACTCGGCGGCCTTTGCCAGAGCGATCCACCTGGCCGTCCACACCTGCAGCACACTTGCACCCGAAAATATAATCATAATTGTTCAAAAAGCATACCCATTTCAAACGCCTGCTGGAACATTCTGTTCCGTATAGCGTAAACCTGACGGTTGAGCGGCCGAATCAAAAAAGGCAGCGGGTCCAGAAAACGCTTGACATTCTATCCTAATAATCTTAAACTGAATAAATCCACTTCCGCCATTGTCAAGCCAAGAGGCAGGACCATGCAAAAACCCGCGCGTCTTATTTCCCTCGATGCTTTTCGCGGCTTCACCATCATGTTGATGATCCTGGTGAACAATCCCGGCAACTGGGAGTATGTTTTTTCGCCGCTCGAACACGCCCAGTGGCACGGCTGCACTCCCACCGACCTGGTTTTCCCCTTCTTCCTCTTCATCATGGGGAGCGCCATGGCCTTCTCCTTCTCCCGCCGCCTGGCGGAGAACAGCTCGCGCCGCCCGCTCTATCTCCAGATCATCAAACGCACCTTTCTGCTCATCTTCCTCGGCCTCTTCATGGCCTGGTATCTGCGCTGGAATTTTTCGAACCTGCGCTTCCCGGGTGTGCTGCAGCGCATCGGCCTCTGCTACTTTTTCGCCTCGATGATCATACTCCACAGCGGCCGCCGCGGCCAGATCATCTGGACCGCTGTGCTTCTGATCGGCTACTGGCTCGCCATGGCTTTCATCCCCTTTCCAGGCCGCACCGCGGACGTCTGGGCTCTCAACAGCAACCTCGCCCAGTATATCGACGGCATCATTCTCAAGGGTCATCTCTATAAACAGGAGATCGGCTTTGACCCGGAGGGACTGCTCAGCACCATCCCGGCTATCGCCCAGGTGATGCTCGGCTACTTTGCCGGACACTGGCTGCGGAGTAAAGCTGAACCCCTGCACAAGACCAACGGGCTCTTTATCGCCGGCAACATCTCGCTCGTCCTCGGGCTCATCTGGTCGCTTTTCATGCCGATCAACAAGCAGCTCTGGACCAGCAGCTACGTCCTCTACACCGCCGGCATCGCGCTGAACTTTCTGGGGGTGATCTACTGGCTGATCGATATCAAAGGCTATACGAAATTCACCAAACCTTTCGTCATCTTCGGCAGCAATGCCATCCTCGCCTTTTTCGGATCGGGGATCATGGCCAAGACCATGTACATGTGGAAGGTGACCAGAGCGGACGGCACGGTCACTTCGCTCAAGGGGCTCTTTTGCGAAAAACTGCTCGTCCCCCTCTTCGGCCAGTGGGGCGGATCGCTCGCCCATGCCCTCTTTTTCATCCTGGTCTGGCTGGGTATTCTGACCTGGTTTTACAGGAAGAAAATATTCATCAAACTCTAGCCGGAACCGACCGGCCGCCGGATCGCTCCGCTGAAAGGCCGGGCGCTGGTTAACCCTGCAAGCACCCGCCTCCTGTCCGTTTCCGGCATGGGAGGCGGATTAATACGAGAGGTATCCATGAAACTTCCATCCCTGCGGCAGATAGTCGAGGAGCTCAAGCGCATCCTCGTCCGTTTTCCTCTGGTCATGACCGCTGCCATCACCGGCACCATCGCCGCCCTGGTCCTGATCGAACAAGAGGGACCGGCCAAACCGACGCTCTTTTTACCGCTCCTCCTGACCAGCATGGTCGGTTTTTTCCTGCTGCTGGGATTGTCCATGCTCGCCGAAAAGCGCAACTGGTCCTCTCCCCTGCGCTTCGCCGCCCAGGGTGGCGCACTCCTTCTGCTCCTTGTTTATGGCTTTTCCCTGCCCACCCTCATCGACAATGAACCCGCAGTCCATATCGTGCGCTTTCTGATGCTCATGGTGGCAGCGCTTCTCTTCGCCCTCGTCGTGCCCTTCGCCGGCACGCGGGAGGAGAACGGCTTCTGGCACTATGCCAAAGCCATCGTGATCCGTTTCCTGACCGCCGCGTTCTACGCCGGGGTGCTGCAGATCGGCCTCTCGCTGGCCCTGCTGGCGCTCAACCAGCTCTTCGATATCTCCATACCCGACGAACGCTACGGCGAGTTGTGGGTCCTTCTGGTCGGACTTTTCGGCACATCGTTCTTCCTCGCCGGCATGCCCGAGGATCTCAACGCCCTCGAAACAAAAAGCGACTATCCCAAGGGGTTGAAGATCTTTGCGCAAAATATACTCTCCGCGGTGATGCTGGTCTACCTGGTGATCCTCTATGCCTATCTGGCCAAGATCATCCTCGCCTGGTCCTGGCCGAGGGGATGGGTCAGCGGCCTGATCCTCGGCTTTTCCGCGACCGGCATCGTCGCCCTGCTTCTGCTCTGGCCGATCCGCAGCCGGGAGGAGAACCGTTGGGGCCATCTGGTCTGGCGGTGGTTCTTCGTCGTCCTCATCCCGCTGGTAGTCATGCTCTTTCTCGCCGTCTGGCGCAGGATCTCCGAATACGGCTTGACCTTCAGCCGCAGCCTCGGGCTGGCCGCCGCCCTCTTTCTGGCCCTGCTCATTCTCTATTTCCTGCTCGGCAAATCCAGAAACATCAAGGTGATCCCGGGGCTGCTGGGCATCATGGCCCTGCTGCTCAGTTTCGGCCCCTGGAGTCTTTTCTCGGTCTCCGAAAAGAGCCAGAAAGAGCGTCTGGAGACGCTGCTCACCCGCAACGGCCTGCTCGCCGGCGGGACTATACAGAAAGCTGCCCGGGAGGTCCCAGACCAGGATGCCCTGCAAATCAGCTCGATCATCTCCTACCTGCACGAGATGCACGGCTATGGCGCAATCCAGTCCTGGTTCCGGGAGCCGCTGGTGGCGGAAAAAGAGGGCAAACAGCTCCGCCTCAAGCCGGACGAACTGGCTGGAATGCTGGGAGTTGAATACTTGCGCGGTCCGCGGGGCGGATCCGGACCTGAGCGTTCACTTAATGCCAAAAGGGAAGGTTCTATCGATATCGCCGGATACGACCGCATGGTGACCGGCCTCTTCGCGGGTGAGGATGGTGAATTGTCGGGGCTGGAGGGCACGGAGTTGACCTGCACAGCGTCCAACGGGCTGGAGCGGCT
>DAOOPF010000054.1:18103-19349 GCA_035388125.1 bacterium
TACTGGGGCAGGCTGATGGTGCACTCGCTGCCGGAGCCCTCCCCGCTTTCGAGGCGCAGGGAGCCGCCGTGGCGTTCGATGATCTCCTTGCAGATGAGCAGGCTCAGGCTGTTCTCCTGGCCGGCCTGCATCGGCGAAAACAGCGCCGGCAGCTGGGCGGCCGGTATGGCCGGTCCATTGTCGCGTATGCTGAGTTTTATCCGCTGCGCCTCGGCATCATGTCCGAGTCGGATCCAGACCTGTACATCGCTGCGCGCCTCGATGGCATTGAGGAGCAGGTTGCGGACGACCTGGCGGATCTGCGCCGCATCGACGAGCACATCCGGCAGATCGGCCCCGAGCTGGAGATCAAAACGGGCGCCGCGCCGGGTGACCAGAGGTTTGAGCAGTTCTACCGTCTCGCAGACCAGCCTGTTCAGCGAACAGCGCTGCATCTGTTTTTCCTGGGGTTCGCTGGTGATGAGCCCCTGGCTGATCTGGGCCGCGCTTGCCACCACATCCTGGAGCATCCCCAACCGCTCGCGAATCCGTCCTGGATCCTCCCCCGCCTGCAGCCAGCCTTTCGCCAGCTCGAGATTGCCCGCCAGCACGGTCAGCAGATTGTTCAGTTCATGGCCGGCTGAAGCGGCGATCCGGCCGTTGCCGGCCACCTTGTCAAACCAGATCACCTTCTCCTGCATATTGCGCAGGTAGCCGTTGAGCAGTTCCTTGCCGTGATGGAGCTGCGAATGGCTGAGCAGCAGGGCGAGCAGTTCACTCCAGATCTGGGCGGCGGCGGGCACCTCCCTCTCCGCGGTCAGGACGATGCCGTCCAGATAGAGGATGCCGCCGAGGTTCCGGTTGCTCACCACCGGAAAAAAACAGCGCTGGTGCAGTCCGGCCTCGCCATGCTCCTCCTGGTTCTGCTCCACAATGTATCTCTCCCGGCTGCGCAGCACCTGACGGATGATCGCGCTATGCTCCTGAAGCAGGGTATCCGAGGCCTCGCCGCCGCGGGTCATGGTCACCGCAAGCCGGCCCTGCGCGTTGCGCACCAGCAGAACAGCGCGTTCGGCGGGCACGGTCTCCAGGCAGGCCTCGAGGATGCTGCCGGCGATTGCACGATAATCCACGGGATTGCCCATGGCGTGCAGGATCTGCGCCAGGCGGGTCAGCAGTTCGCTGCGATGCCGGCCTTCGAGGGAGCGGAACGTGGTTCCCCTGCTCCACTGGCTGATGAAACGCTCCACAATGGCCGCCGGATCGC
>DAOOPF010000055.1:0-19242 GCA_035388125.1 bacterium
GTGAAGACGATCTGGCCGGTGGCGCCGCCGGGACCCGCAGGCAGACCCTTGGCGATCGGAGCAACCTTCTTCTCGGCCGCGGGATCGACGATAGGATGAAGCAGTTCGTCGAGCTGGGCCGGAGCCAGGCGCATGACCGCGGTCTTTTCGTCGATCAGCTTCTCTTTGAGCATGTCCATGGCCATGTTGAGGGCGGCGGTGCCGGTGCGCTTGCCGACACGGCACTGCAGCATCCAGAGCTTGCCTTCCTGAATGGTGAACTCGATGTCGAGCATGTCCTTGAAATGACCCTCGAGTCCGAGGCGGATCTTGTCAAGCTGGGTGTAGGTCTTGGCCATGGCTTTCTGAAGGGAGGCCATATGCTTGTTCTGCTCGTTCTTGGTCGCCTCGTTCAAAGGCGCCGGGGTGCGGATGCCGGCGACGACGTCCTCGCCCTGGGCGTTGATCAGCCACTCGCCGTAGAACTTGTTCTCGCCGGTGGCCGGATTGCGGGTGAAGGCCACGCCGGTCGCGGAGGTGTCGCCCATGTTGCCAAATACCATGGCCTGGACGTTGACAGCGGTGCCCCACTCATCGGGAATGCCCTCGATGCGGCGGTAGGCGATGGCGCGGCGGCCGTTCCAGGACTGGAAGACGGCGTTGATGCCGCCCCAGAGCTGCTTGTGCGGATCATCGGGGAAGGATTTGCCCAGCACCTCTTTGATCTTGGCCTTGAACTCCTCGACCAGCTTCTTGAGGTCTTCGGCGGTCATGTCGGTATCAGAATCGTAGCCCTTGGCCTTTTTCAGTTTGGCCATGATGTGCTCGAGCTGATGGCGGATGCCCTTGCCCTCGGCCGGCTCGATGCCGGCGGCCTTTTCCATCACCACATCGGAGTACATCATGATGAGGCGGCGATAAGCGTCATAGGCGAAACGCTCGTTGCCGGTCTTTTTGATCAACCCCTTGATGGTCTTGCTGGTCAGACCGACATTGAGGACGGTCTCCATCATGCCCGGCATGGAGCTGCGGGCGCCGGAGCGGACCGAAAGGAGAAGGGGGTTCTCGACATCGCCGAAGCGGGCGCTCATGATCTTTTCAACATTTGCCAGCGCGGCATCGACATCCTTCACCAGTTCGGGCGGATTCTTCTTGCCATTGGCATAGTAATAGGTGCACATCTCGGTGGTGATGGTAAAGCCGGCGGGAACCGGGATGCCGAGATTGGCCATCTCAGCCAGGTTGGCACCCTTGCCGCCCAGCAGTTCCTTCATCTTCGCCGTTCCCTCGGCCTTGCCGCCGCCGAAGGAATAGACATATTTGGTTTTGGACATTCAAGCCTCCTGAAGTACCATGGTGATTGGTTGGGTTATTTTTTGGTGTTGCCTAAAAGCCTGTTGTACTCTTCCGGATTCCGCAGCACGGCGATGCCCCTGGTCACGCAGGAATCGGCGGCAAACAGGGTCCGGTAATAGTGGTCGCGGCCGAAAAGTTTGCCGGCGATCTCGGTCTTCAGGGCCAGCCTGAGATCCTCCTTCGCCGTGAGGCGGTCCCGCTCCTTCACCGCCTCAAACTCCGCCTTGACGGCCTCGAGGTGCTTCGCGATTTGGGGCAGATAGCCCTTCGTCCGGGCGCTTTTTTCGAGCTTTTCCAGATCGGCATAGCCCTCCGGCTTGTAATCGAATTTCTTCTGCTGCACAAAAACGTTAAACTCCTCGAGCAAGGCGTCATCGACCTCAAAGTCGCTCTGCAGCTCCGGATGAGCCGCGGCGTAATCGAGGCTGAAATTGAAGAACATCGAGCGCCGCAGCAGTTCCAGCTCATACCGGCTCATCGGCTCCTGGCTGATCTCGATATCGGGTTTCAAGCCGCCGCCCCCGAGCACCGTGCGCTGGTTGCGGGTGAGAAAAGTTTTAGCCGGAGGCTCCGGTTTCTTCTCCAGCGGGGCCGCGCTCGAAGCATCGGGGCCGCCCTCCTCCTCGCCCTCCACCGGCTCGTCCAGCATTTCCTCCTCTTCCACGCTCTCGTCCGTGGTGCCGTTCAGATAGACCGACTGCGGGCCGTAATTAAAGACCTCCGGTTTCTGGATGTTGCGGCCGCTCGGAGTGAAATACTGCATGGTCGTGATCTTGAGCTGGGTGTCGCCCTGGCGGTCGAGCGGAATGACCGTCTGCACCAGCCCCTTGCCGAAAGTGGGGCTGCCGATCAGCACGCCGCGGTCGAGGTCCTGAATGGCGCCGGCGACGATCTCTGCGGAAGAGGCACTGTAGCCGTCGACGAGAACCACGAGGGGCAGGCTGCCCAGGATCGGCTCCTTGCGCGCGCGGTGCTCCTGGCGGCGGTATTCCCCGCGGCCTTCGGTGAAGACGATCATGTCGCCGCGGGCGATAAAATTCTCGGACACGGTGACGGCCGCCTCGAGCAATCCGCCCGGATTGCTGCGCAGGTCGAGGATCAACCCCTCCAACCCCTGATCCTTCAGTCTCTGCACCTCGTCGCGGATCTGATCGCCCGCACTGCGGTTAAAGCTGCTCAGCTTGATCAGCCCGATCCCCGGTGCGACCAGGCCGCTGTACTGGATGTCGGTCACCTTGATCTCGTCGCGGATAAGGGTGAAGCTGAGGGGCTGTTCCTCGCCGACGCGGCGGATCTTGACCACCACTTCGCTCCCCTTCTCGGTGCCGCGCAGGCTGTGGGCCGTCTCCGAAAGCTTCATCCCCCGGGTGCTCTTGCCGTCGATCTCGATGATCTGGTCCCCCTCACGGATGCCCGCGCGCGCGGCGGGGCTCTCCGGAAAGGGCTGCTCACCGACCGTCGCCCAGCCGTTGCGGATCTGGATGCGCATCCCCACGCCGAAATACTTGCCGCGGGTGATGATCTCGAGCTCATCCTTGCCATCCTCTTCGAGAAAAACGGTATAGGGATCGAGGCGGTCGAGCATGCCGTTGATGCCGGCGCGGATGAACTTTTCGGGGTCGATCTCCTGGATATAGCGGTCGTTGATCTCCTGATAGATCTGGCCGAAAAGCCGGATATTCTTCATCGCCTGGTAATAGGGATCCTGCTTCGCCTCTGCGGCGGCATCAGCGACCTGGGCGCTGAGGGGAAAAACGGGCAGCAGCGCCAGCAATACCCAAAGCAGAAGACGACTTGGTTTCATGCATTCTCCTCTCCAGGGCGGTTCAAATGCCGCTGGAATCTGTTAATGAATAAATGCCAGATATGGCTCTGGATCTGCTCTATCGGGCGGTTTCCCGGAATGAGATAGACCCGTTCGGGCGCAGCGGCGGCCAGCTGCAGATAGCCCTGGTGCACCCGGTCCTGAAAATCGAGCCCCGCGGCTTCCATGCGGTCCGCCGCTGAGGCGCGCGCGGAGAGGCGGCGGCGGACCACCTCCATCTCGACATCGATGAGAAAGGTGACATCGGGCACCAGGCCGCACGAACCGATCCGGTTGGCCTGCCGCACCAGCTCGAGATCCAGCTGCCGCCCGTAGCCCTGATAGGCGGTGGTCGAATCGTAGTAGCGGTCGCAGACCACCATCCTGCCCTCCGCCAGGGCCGGAATGATCTGCTGCCCGGTCATCTGCGCCCGCGCCGCTTCATAGAGCAGCAGTTCGCTCCAGGGCGACATCTCGGCGAGCGCGCGGTCGAGTAAAAGCGCGCGGATGCGCTCCGAAATGGCATTGGCGCCCGGATCGCGCAGGGCGAGCAGGGGCACCCCCTCCTGTTCAAGGCGCCCGGCGAAAAGGGCCGCCTGGGTTGATTTGCCGGAACCGTCCACCCCCTCGAAAGTGATCAGCAATCCCGCGCCTGTCTGCGGATTCACGCCGCCTCCCTGCGCCAGCTGCCGGTGGCGAAGCGGATATAGTTGAGCCCGAAACGGATGGTCTCATCGAGACACTGGATGCCCCAGACGCCGAACAGGCCCCAGCCCAG
This sequence comes from bacterium, assembly GCA_035388125.1. Lineage (GTDB taxonomy): Bacteria > Zhuqueibacterota > Zhuqueibacteria > Residuimicrobiales > Residuimicrobiaceae > JAKPUX01. The sequence goes on from DAOOPF010000055.1 coordinate 3,918, forward strand.
AACAAAGGCGGAGACCCAGTTAAAGCTGATCTCAAAGATAGCGACAAAGACGACGGTGAGCCACATCAGCCAGCTGAGGTCGCCGACGCCGCGCAGGTTGCCCGAGATGACATTGTTGAGCGCTTTGGGGATCTGCGCCGCCGCGAAAAAGATGATCGCCAGCCGGCCCAGTTCCATCACCGCCGGATCGGTTGTAAAGATGCTGATCAGCGTCCGCGAGAAGAGGATCATCACCGCGACGATGATCACAACAAAAACCCCCATCACCCGGTGCGCCGTGCGCGCCATGCGGTAGGCGAGGGTGCTGTCCTCGGCGCCCAGATTCTTGCCCATCGTGGCCATCGCCGCCAGACTGAAACCCATGTAGACCATCGAGAGCACCGACTGGATGCGCACAAAGAGGGTCTGCGTGGAGAGTACGACGACCCCGATCTTGGCGGTATAGCCGGTCACCACCAGCTGCCCCAGGGCCCAGGTCAGCTGCTCCACAGTGGTCGGCCAGCCCGATTTAAAGAGCAGCTTGAAGCTTTGCCAGTTGGGTTTGGCCAGCTCGCGGAACGAGAGAAAGATCGAGACCTTGTGGCGGCGCAGCAGATAAAAGGTGACGAAAAAACCGATGCTGTGGGCGATGCCCACAGCGAGAGCGGCGCCCTGCACCTCCAGCCGCGGCAGGCCGAACCAGCCGAAGATCAGGGTCGGGCAGAGGGCCAGATTGACGCTGTTGATCAGAACATTGACCATCATCGAATGGCGCGTATCGCCGGTGGAACGGATGATCCCCACGGCGATGAAATTGGTGACGAGCAGCGGAGCGAAGAGGGCCAGGGTGCGCAGATAGGTCACTCCGGCATTCTGGGCCAGAGCCCCTTCCCCCTCCTCGATCAGTTTGAAAATGTGGATCGCCCCGGAATACCATATCAGGGCGAAGAGGAAGGACATGACGATGCCGATCATCATCGCCTGGCCGAAGATGTGATTGGCCTGCCAGAAATCGCGCGCGCCCAGGTGACGGTTCATGATGATGCTGGCGCCCATGATGAAGGTCAGCAGCAGGGAGAGAAAGACCACGATGATCTGGATCGCCATACCGACCCCGGCAAAGGCTTCCGCGCTCAGGCGGCCGATGAAGATCGCTTCAACCGTCCACATCAGAGTCTGGGAGGAAAGATCGATCACCGCCGGCAGGGAGGTCTTGAGAAAAGTCGCTATGGGGGTCGTATTCTTCAAACGCGCTTGTCTACCTTTAATAGGGCCAGCACCGCCCCGGAGGCCCGGCATCCGCTCCCCGCTTCACAGCGGGGAGCGGCCGGTTCCGGATCAACGGAGGATGTCAGTCGTAGTATTCCAATCCCAGATGCGTGATCAGCTCTTCACCGCGCAGATGGCGCAGGGTGTTCTTGAGTTTCATCAGCTGAATAAAGACATCATGCTCCGGATAGAGACCGGGCGCGGTCATGGGACTCTTGAAAAAGAACGAGAGCCACTCCTGGATCCCCTTCATATGCGAGCGCTGGGCCAGATCGAGCAGGAGGGCCAGATCAAGAGCGATCGGCGCGGCCAGAATGCTGTCGCGGCAGAGGAAATTGACCTTGATCTGCATGGGATAGCCGAGCCAGCCGAAGATATCGATGTTGTCCCAGCTCTCCTTGTTGTCACCGCGCGGGGGGTAATAGTTGATGCGCACCTTGTGATAGACGTTGGCATAGAGATCCGGATTGAACTCGGGCTGGAAAATGGTGTCCAGGACAGAAAGCTTGGAGACCTCCTTGCTCTTGAAGGATTCGGGATCGTCCAGCACCTCGCCGTCGCGGTTGCCAAGGATGTTGGTGGAGAACCAGCCGGAGACGCCGAGCTGCTTGGCCTTGAGGCCGGGGGCGATCAGGGTCTTCATGAAGGTCTGGCCGGACTTGAAGTCCTTGCCGCAGATGGCCACGTTGTGACGCTTGGCCAGATCGGTCATGGCAGGGATGTCGATGGTGATGTTGGGGGCGCCGTTGGCAAAGGGGATTCCCGAGGTGATGGCCGCATAGGCGTAGATCATGCTCGGAGGAATCGCGATATGATCCTCGCGCATCGCCTTTTCCAGGGCTTCCACCGAATCGTAGACCGGATCGTGTTCCTGATAGATCTCGGTGCTGGCGCACCAGACCACCACGACGCGGGAGAGATTATGCTCTTTCTTGAAATCAGCGATATCCTGCTTGAGCTGGTCGGCCAGATCCATCTTGTTCTTGCCGCTCTTGACGTGGGTGCCATGCAGGCGTTTGACATAATAGTCGTTAAAGACCGCCTTCATCGGCTTGATCGCCTGCAGCTCTGGACGGATCTTTTCGATGTCTTCGGTAGTGAGGACGCCGGCCGAAAGCGCCGCATCGTAGGCGCTGTCGGCGAAAATATCCCAGGCGGCGAAAACGATATCATTCAGATCGGCGAGGGGGACAAAATCCTTGATCTTCGGGAAGCGGTTGTCCGTGCGCTTGCCAAGGCGGATGGTGCTCATCTGGGTGAGCGAACCGATCGGCTTGGCCAGTCCCTTGCGCACCAGTTCCACTCCGGCTACGACCGTGGTCGCTACCGCGCCCAGACCGACGAGCATAACACCGAGTTTCCCCTCAGCTTTCTCTATCGTTACTCCTTTTTCCATGACCTTGTCACTCCTTCATCTTGTTGGTTTGCCTATTCATGCGGAATATCGGGAGGCAGATTATTCCATTTGGCGGCCTTTTCCGATCTCCAGATATGAACAAGCCTTTGCAAAGCCGTGAGATTGGCAAAAAAAGCGATCACGATCAAAGCCACAATCAGCCAGCTGTCATTGAGCAGTGCTCCCAGGCTGATGAGGACGAGACGTTCCGGGCGCTGCAGAAAGCCGACCCTGCACTCAAAGTCAAGCCCCTCGGCGCGTGCACGGACATAGCTGACCATCAGAGACCCGGCCATGGCGAGAAAGACCACCATGCTGATGATGTGGGCATGCTCACTCCCCTCGCCGATCTTGTGGACAAAATAGTAAGCGATGCCGAAAAAGACGGCGATCTCGGCGTAGCGGTCCAGGACCGAATCGTAAAGCGCCCCGAAACGGGTGACACGATTGGAGGCCCGGGCCACCGCCCCGTCAACCATGTCCAGCAGCCCGCCCAGCAGGAGCAAAAAGGCGCCCCAGCGCAGCGAGCCGCGTGAAAAGGCGACGGCCGAGAGGATGATAATAAAAAAGGAGAGGGTTGTGAACCAGTTGGGATTGAGATGCAGGCGCACCAGCCGGGCGATGAGCGGCTGGAGTATCCGCTTGAAGCCGTTCTTGACTGCGGGAGGAATCAGTTCTATTTTCATGGTCTGTTATTCACTCGCTTCCTTTGCGTTGCGTGAGCGCCCCGCTACGATGAGGACGAACTCACCCTTTTTGACCATCTGCTCCGCGCCGGCGATCAGCTCGGAGAGCGTGCCGCGTCTGATCTCCTCAAATTTCTTGCTGATCTCCCGGGCGATGGCCGCGGGACGGTCGCCAAGGTGGTCAAAGAGTTCACGGAGAAGACGCTCGAGCCGCAGCGGAGACTCGTACAATATTATGGTGCGCGTTTCATCTTGGAGCAGCTTTAGCCGCGTCTGCCGGCCTTTTTTGTGGGGGAGAAAGCCCTCAAAAACAAAGCGCTCGGCGGGCAGACCCGAAGCGACCAGGGCCGGAACAAAAGCCGTGGCGCCGGGGATGGCGACAACCCTGAGACCGGCCTGCAGCACGGCGCGCACCAGATAAAAGCCGGGATCCGAAATGCCCGGCGTGCCGGCATCAGTGATCAGGGCCAGACTCCTGCCCTCCTGCAGCTTGCGCACCAGCACGGGGGCCACCCGCTGCTCATTGTGATCGTGATAGCTGGTGAGGGGCGTCTGAATCCGGTAATGCTGCAGGAGAACCCTGCTTGTGCGTGTATCCTCCGCAGCGATGAGGTCGACCTGGCTGAGGATATCGAGGGCGCGCAGGCTGATATCGCGGAGATGGCCGATCGGCGTGCTGACCAGGTAGAGTGTGCCGGCCTCCACCTCCACGGGCCGCTCCGGTTCATGCGCTGAGGAAATTCCTGCCTCGCTCATCACTCTGCCTTCTGGCCGCCGCCGGCCTGACTGTCGGGAAACGTTTACTTGAAAACCTGTTAATTTACTTATAAATTGTCCAAAAGTCAATAAAAAGGATACCTTTAAGGCGGCGGCCGGTGTGGATCATGGCCGGGGAGGCGACTCCGCCATCATCTCCGGCATCGTTTCCGGTGAAGAGAAGGCGAGGCATAACCCGCACTCCCCGCGGCGGCAGCGCGTCCCGGCGAGCTGGATCAACCCCTGCTGCCGGGCGGCGCCCGCAGCGGGAACGTGCTCCGCGGAGAGACCGCCGCAGAGTTTACGGCGCATCCGGCGGGTGAGATCGTTTTCCGGCAGCCGCGGACAGGCGAGATAGAGCGCCCGCACCGCCGCCGAGAGGCGGCCGTCCTCGCTCTCCCGCGCAAAGGCGAGCAGCGCCGGCAGAAAAACGTTGACGGCGATTTCACGGCTGCGGCCGCGCCCCACCAGCCGCACCCGCCGGCGGCGCAGCGGCGGCGAGGGGTGCGCCGCCAGGTCGTAATGATGAGCCCAGTATCCGTCGACCTCGACCATCGCATACTGATCGAGGGCGAGGAGGGCCGCTGTCAGGTCGCTCCGGGCAATGCGGCCGATGGCGACCAGCCCGGGCAGCATGCCCCGCCGGCGGCAGCGGGCCAGCAGCCTGGCCGCCGCCGCGATCCGGCGGGTGGGAAAATTGCAGGGGCGCAGCCGGAAGAACTGCCATGATCCGGCCGGCATGGGCTCGAGACGCAGCGCCCGCCCGGCCTCGCGCCAGCAGGCCTGCAGCCGGCGTACGTGGACCAGGGGCTCCTCCGGATCCTCCCCGGCGGAAGTGTCACCCCCCGCGTGCACTTGCGCGGGCGGCGACAGCGGCAGCAAACCCGCAGCGCCGAGAAGGAGCGCCTCGGTGCAAAAGGCGGCTTCCTGCTCGTCCAGCTCTGCGGTCACGGCATGGATCACGGCGGCGGGTACCAACCGGGCCAACAGCCGGAAAGGAGGCTGGTTTTTGCCGTACCCGAGGGCATCGAAGAGGCCGGTGTGGAGGATCTCCTCCCAGCCCGCGCCCTCCCGCATCTCCAGGAAACGGGCGGCGTGCATCTCCAGCCGCTCCATGCCCGCCCGATCGAGCAAGCCGAGGATCTGATTTGGGGGAGCGCCGGCAAGGGGACAGACGGATGGCGTCGTGGAGGCGGCCGCCAGGGGCCCCTCCTCCGGTACGGCCGGAAGGGGTTCAAGGACGAGGGTGGGGATGGCGGCGCCATCCTCGCGGCGGGCAGCGAATCCCGCCGGGCAGGGGCGGAAAACGACATGCAGGATGACGCTGTTGTAGCGGGGATCACTGTCGTGGTGGTGGAGATACCAGTCGCGGGCGCGGGTGTGGATCTCCACATCGCCGCGCACCAGTTCGCCATTGATGCGGAGAAGGGCAGCGAGAAAATCGGGGCCGGCATCAAGATTGGCGGTGCCGCTCTCGAGGATTTCAACCCGGCGCCGGTCCATGGTGAAGAGTTCGAGCCCCGCCAGCGCGGGGCTCTGCCACTGCTGATGACAGGGTGCTTCGTGCGCCGATTCCGCCGGTCTGGCCATGGCGCCTCCTGCAGGTCACTCCCCGGGCGGTACCTCCTGGTGCTCGTTCTTCCTGGCGTGCAGGCGCTCGTCATATGCCTGCAGTTGTTTCATCCATTCCAGGACTTCCGGATCCCGGCCGATCATGGCCTCGGGATCCTGGGAGAGGAGTTCGAAGGTACGGCCGCCCAGTTCGGAGAAGAGCCGCTCGATCTCCCGCCGCAGGGCGATGAGGTCGATGTGATATTTGACATTTCTTTTGATCGCGCCGGCCTTGCGTGCTGCGGCGCTGAAGAGCCCCGTCACACCCCTGCCCCTCGTTTCAGAAATTGAAGCCATCAACCGGATTCCTTTCAGCCCCGCCGCTTACCCCTGCAGCAGACAGATCTTGCGCACAACGCGCCGGTTTTCATAGACAAAGACGAAGAAATAAACGCCCGCAGCCACCCGTTGTTCCCGCTCTGTCCGGCCATACCAGACCACTGCGCCGCGCCCGAAGGAGGCGGTATGGCGGTAGAACCGGGCCGGCACCCGCTGACCCAGGATATTGTAGACCAGGATCTCCGGCTCCTGCTCATACCCGTCCACAGAGGGAACCTGATAGGGTATGGTTGTGGAAATGATGAAGGGGTTGGGATAGGGGAGGAAAAGAGTGCTCTCCTCCTCTTCGGGCAGCGAGTCCGGATTGACGCTCACAAAAGCGGCGGCATTCAGTTTGCCATAGCCCCACTGATCGGCCCTGGCCGTTCCGGAGACCGGTCTGGCGGTGCGGATCAGCACCTGGCGGGCGCCGGCGGCGGAGAGACCGGGATATTTCTCCATCAGCAGCGCGATCGCACCGCTCACATGGGGAGCGGCCATGCTGGTGCCGAGCGAAAGCCCGTGCATGCCGCCCGGCAGGATGAAGGCGTTGGGGTAACTCCCGTTGGAGGAGGCGAAAACGCTGTAACTGGAGAGGGGATCGGCTTCGCTTGAGAAGGTGCTGCCGATGATCCGGCCGGGGGCGGTCAATTCGGGCTTGATGCGGCCGTCCCGCGTGGGTCCCGCACCCGAAAATTCGGCCACATCCCCGATCTTGATCGTCCCCTTGGTGTCGAGGGTGAGGTTTTCGCCGTCGATATTGAGCCAGCTCTTTTTGGTCGTATAAGCCCCCACCGCGATGACGCTCCTGCTGCTGGCGGGGACGGTGAGGGTGGTCTGACCGCTGCTGCCGGAGATGAAGGAGACGGACATGGATTCGCTGGCGATCCACATATCGAATTTATCACTGGTGCCGCTGAAGCGGAGCTGCCACTCCCCCGCCGCCGGCGGAGTGCCGGCCGCATCGCTGATCTCGATGATGCACTCCTTGTCGCCGTTGAAAGGATTGGGGCCGCCGATGATCTCCTCGCCGCTCTCGTAAAACCCGTTCCAGATGTTGACCGCGCCGCTGCTGGTGCTGCCGGAATAGTAACGGCCATAACCGACGGGTCCGATGGTCTCGTTCTCCGGAGTGATGAGGGTGACGGCAACCTGGCTGCCGCCGTCATACCAGCCGTCGAGGAGGAGATAGTCATTGCCGCTGCCGGCCGCCGGATTGTAAGCCGGGATGGTGAAGGAGATCCTGGCGCCGCTCGAGGAGGGATTGACCAGGGCGTGATGCTTTTTGTCGGCCTCGTTTCCGGCGGCGGCGACGAAGATCCGTCCCGGCCCGGAGAGGGCATCGATATATCGCTCCACCGCCGCTGTGCCGTCATGGGCCCCGAAAGTGGTGCCGAAGCTGAGATTGATGATGCAGGGTTTGCCGGCTGCGGCGGCCACACTGTCGATGAATCCGATCGCGATCATCTGGTCTTCCGAACTGAATTCGGAGACAAAGGGATCGCGGCTGGCCTTGACGATGACCAGGCCGGCCGCCGGCGCCATGCCCGCATAGCTGCCCAGGGCGTCACTGCTGCCGCCATCCCCGGCTGCGATGCCGGCGACATGGGTGCCATGTCCGCTGTAATCATGCGTGGGAAGCTCGAGCCCCAGAGCCAGGGCCTCCTCGATCTGATCCGCCGTGGTCAGGGTGCCGCCGTAATAATCACCCGGCTCGCTCAGATCCAGAATCGCCACAATGCGGCTTTTCCCTTCCGGCGTGATGAAATCCTGGTGACGCCAGTCGATGCCCGAATCGACGATGCCGATGAGAACCCCGTCACCGGTCAGCCCGCTGGCGTTCCTGGCGGCGATGCCGCCCACGTCCGGTATGCTGATATCGGTCACCGGCCGGGAGCTGACCCCCGCCTCGAGGTAGCGCAGCCCGGGGGTTTGCGCCACTTCATCCAGCCGGCCGGCTTCAACCATGACAATCGCGAACTCGCCGCGCTGCCAGCGCACCCGGGCTCCGCGCGCGGCCAGCGCCTCCGCAGAAACATGGCCGCTGGCGATGCAGATTATGCGCTCGCCGGCCATGGATTTGCCGAGGCCGTCAACGGCCCTCAGGCTCTCCCTGATCGCCCTCAGTTGAAGAAGCGGATCCATTTTTGCGCTCTTCTCCCCCCCCGGCACAGAGGCTGCCAGCAGAAAAACCACCAGCCCAACCATCCACATCATCTTTCTCAAGTTCATCTCGCTGCAATGGGTGTACGTTTCTGATGATAAAATTTATCTGAATCCGCTCTCAAATACAAGCATTATTCTGAGCAAGGAGGGTGTAAACCTGCTGCTGCGGGCTCAGCGGACGAGAATCATCTTCCGGCTCTGCACCTCACGGGCGGTGCTGAGGCGGCAGAGATAGAGGCCGGCGGGCAAGCCGCGGGCGTCCCAGCTGACCGTATGGGTTCCGGGCTCCCGCCATCCCTCAAGCAGGAGCGCCACCTCCCGGCCGGCGGGATCGTAGACCGCGAGGCGGAGACCGCTGCGGCCTGCGCTGTGCTCGCTGCCGGCCGGGATCTCGAAGGTGATGGTGGTGCGCGGATTGAAGGGGTTGGGATAATTCTGCACAAGCCGGATGGTGGCCGGCGGCGCGGCAGGGATTGGACGGATACCGCTGATGATCTCCGTCAGCGGGTAGCGGCCCACCCCCCCGCCGTAGATCCCGACGTAAAGATGGGCCGGAGAGATAAAGATGGAGTAAAGGGAGAGCCGGCTCAATCCTTCGTTCATGGAATTCCAGCTCTCGCCGCCATCGGCCGTAAAATAGACCCCCACCTCCATCATGCCGATGAAGACGTGGTTCCCTCGCGCCGCCAGCGTAAAAACCGTTTTGGGCACCAGAGCATTAGTGGCAGCCGAGGATTTCTCATCCAGGCGCGGCACCGGATTGGCCCCGGTGGGATTGATCTGGCGCCACTGCAGGCCGTCGTCGACCGAGAGAAAGAGACCGCCGTAGGTCCCGGCGAAAAGACGGGATCCGGTTGCGGCGATCGACATCACGTTCACATTTTCCAGACCGGTGTTGCGCTGCTGCCAGGTTGCGCCGCTGTCGGAGGAGAAATAGATGCCCCCGCCCAGGGTGCCGGCCCAGACCTTGCCCGCGTGGCAGTGGAGGGTGCGGACGAAGAGGTTGGTCACGCCCTCATTGGCAGCTTTCCAGGAGAGGCCGTTGTCGGCCGAGCGGAAGATACCCCCCAGCGTGCCGGCGAACAGTTTTACGCCGTCGCCGGCCAGGGCACGGATGCGCCGGTCCGACAGTCCATGCTTCATACGGACCCAGGTGTAGCCGTCGTCCCAGCTGCGAAAAGCCCCGCTGTCGTTAGTGCCGGCGAAGAGCAGTCCGTTGTGGACGGCGACCGTCCAGATCCGGGTGTCCGTCAGCCCGTCGTTGATCGCATTCCAGGTGGTGCCTGAATCGGCTGAGAAGAATACACCCGCGTTCGTACCGGCGTAGAGACCGCCGGCTTTCCAGGCGAAAGAGTTGACCGTGCCGCCCTCAGGCCCGGATGAGGTGAACCACTGGGCCGTGGCCGGGAGGCTGGTGCCGGCGATGAGGAGAGCAGCAATCGTGATGATTCTCGTCGGTTGCACTGGATCGCCCTTCCGTCTCCATCCTTAAAACAGAAAGCTTCCGGAAAAGTACTCTTCCGGAAGCATGGGAGCGCCTTACCAAAAGTTAGCGGAAGAGATCGGAATCCGCCTTTTTGCCCAGCTTTTGCAGGTAATAGTCGTCGCGCACCTCGCCGCGCTTGGTGGAGTGGAGCAGCTGGTAATCGTTGATCCCGAAGAGATCGCCGAAGACAAAGATGACGCCGCCCTCGAGGTCATCGTAATTCCAGATTTCGTAGGGCTTGACCTCCAGCTCATTGGGATAGCTGTCCACCGAAGTGGGCGGGCCGAAAAGGAGTAAAGCCCGGCCCCGATCGGTATGCCACCCCTCCCGTTTGGGCCGGCTGTAGTTCCGGTTGGCGAAGCGCACCCGCTCCATATAGGCGAGATAGAATTCATTGACCGGAGTTTCGGGCGTTGTATCGCGCTCACGCCAGAGCGCAAAGAGATAGCGCCGGCGTGCATCGAGATCCTTGAGCTCCTCGAAGGCTTTGCGCTGCTCCTTGAGGAAAAGATAGGAGCCGTACTTGAAGACCTGCTCAAGCTGTTTTTCGTCCATGACAGCGAAATCGCTGGTCAGAAAGAGCTGATCCTGGTTGAGGGCGGCGATGCCGGCCGCAGCGTGCTGTGGCTTGTAGAGATAAAATTGTTTCTCCCGGTGCGCCAGGCGGGTATGGCTGGTATCGAGGAGTTCGAAATGGAGCAGATAGCTGCCGCTCAGCATGCCGGTAAGGCCAAGGGCGCCGAATTCGATCCGCCGGTCAGTCGTCGCCTTGCGTTTGAGATCGACCGGCAAGGAGCCGGCTGCCGGCACCCCCTTGAGATCCGAGATGTAATAGCGGATCCGGTAAAAGGGGTCCGGGAAAGCGGAGTACAGGTTGTAGCATTCGACGTAAAAGAAGAGCTGTTCGGCTTTTTCATCGTAAAGCTGGGAGGGATTGGGGATCACGACCAGCCTGTTTTTGAGAAAGGGGGAGCTCTCTTCAGCCCCGGCCTGGGTGATCGAGCTGGCCAGTTCGATTTCGCTCAGCTCAGGTTGGCTGGAGCTGTAGGGTTTGATCTGCTCGTCCCACAGTACCGTATCGATGAGGGCGGGGTTGTTGAGGTCCTGCGCTATCAGGATGCCGGAGTAGCTGCCGCCGGGAGCCAGGAGATAAAAGTGGTCGACCATGACCGCATCCATGTTGGCCGCACCGGTATCAGCGACTGTATCGACGAACTTCCAGGCCTTCTGCGCCCAGAGGGAGTCACCGCGCTGCAGGGAGAGGCGCATGATAAGCTGGCTGCTGAAATCGCCCTGCTCGCTCTGCTGGTAGGTCACAGCTTTCCGGTAGACGGAATAGTAGAACTCCCAGTAGGTCTGCGAAGAGTCGTATTTAAAGGTGGCATAATCGGCCTGGAGAAAGCGTTTCTTCTCCGCAGCAGCGGCGCCCGCGGCCAGCAGGGCCACCAGGGCAAGGACAGCAAGATATCTTTTCATGGTAGTCCCGGGGTTAAAAGATAAGAAAAAAGGGATGGCCCTTGCGGGCCATCCCTTGTGGGGCTTGAAAACGTCTAGAAAGTGAGCGTCATAGTGAAGAGTTGATTGGCATCGAAATACTCCGCCATCCGGTAAGCATAATCAAAGCAAACCTTGGTGGTGGCGGTGAGGGGATATGCCAGACCGAAACCGAAGGCCGGGCCGTAGATGTAGCTCAGTCCGCCCTGGATATCCTCTTCCGAATTCAGCTGGTAGCTGTAGCTGCCGCGGAGGAAGACAGTTTTGGCATAATCGAACTCGGCGCCGGCCAGCACTTCGTCGTTCTGGAAGTTGTGATTGCGGAAATTTCCCATGAACGACATGTTGACCTTCTCGACGGGAACATAGTCGTAGGAGAGACCGATTTCAAAGACCGAAGGCAGCTCGGCCTTTTCAGCCGGGATGGCCATGCGGCGGTCGGCCGCAGTCGGCTCCGCACCGGGGACCCCGACCAGTTTCTCGAGGTTTTGCCCGGAGTATTTGATCGAAGAGCCGATATTTTTCATCGACACGCCGATGTTGACACCAGCGCCGGTGCGGTACTGCACGCCGAGATCGAAAGCGATGGCGTTGGCGTTGGTGCTCATGATCGACTCATTGATCAGCTTGAGATTGATGCCGGCCGTGATGCGATCGGTCATGGAGCGTGCGAAGCTGAGGCCGACGGTCATGAAATTCGGCGAAAAGGTGGCGCCGGTACCTTCCGGGGCCTCCTCGGTGGTGACGGGGATATCGCCGAAGCTCAGTGACTTGAGGCTGATACCAAAGTTGCCGATGCCAGTCCGGGCGCCGAGGGCGGCATAGTTGACACCAATATCAGCCAGGTACTGCTGGTGCGAAAAGAGCACCTCCGCAGCACCGTCCATCATACCGAGGCCGGCAGGATTGTAGAAAATGGCCTCGGTGCCAATGACTGTGGAAAGATTGGCGCCACCAAGCGCAGTGCCTCTCGCACCGACCGGGATCAGCAGTTCATCAGCAGCATTCGTGCCGGTACGCTTCGAGGTACCGGCTTCTGCCTGAAGAACTAGCCCGATGGTCAAAAACAGGCTGAGAACGAACAGAACAGAATATTTAAATTTCATATTCTCTTTCTCCTAGTTATCAATTGAGACTAAAAGTGCGAGTATCTGGCTTCCCGGTTCACGACCGCAAGCTTGAGGATTTTTTGTCCGACATTGGGGACATCGATATGGACGATGAAGACGCCGCTGCCGACGGGCACCGAGTCGTCGTTCTTGAGTTCCCATTTGTCCATGGAGGTTCCATTGTCGTGGACAATAGTCCTGATCAGCTGACCAGAGAGTGTGAACACGCGAATCGTGCACTCATCAGTCGGCAGATTGATGAAAGAGACGAATTGGTCAAAGTTCCCTAGCTCAGCTGTATTGACACCGAAATAGGGGTTCGGGAAAACACTGATCTTTTCGATGTTCTTCGCACCGGTCTCATCACTGGCGACCGCATTCAGGCCGGCCGTCGAGAAGGTGACGTAATCACCCGCCTTGACCGGATGGTAGCAGTGCCAGATGATGCCCCACTCGCCGTTCTGGGTTACACTGGTGTATGCGCTACGGTTGTGCGCCCAGAGGGCATAGAGGACGTCGGCGTTGCGGGCGTTGGGTTTGTCCGCACCGTAGTAAGTCTCAGCGCCATCATCATAGGTGCTTCTCATGATGAAGAGGTATTCGCGGCCACCCAGAGCGTCACCAAAGTCGGCGGCGTTCACATCCCAGTGCATATCGACAGCGTTAGAGGCGCCCGGTGATTCCCTGAAGGCGATGTTGAGGCGGCGCGGAGCGGCCGGATCGCTGATGTCTTCCGCATAACCCGGGAAGGTGCCGACGCCCATATAGGCGTAGCCGCCCGGGTTGTGGTAGACATAGGCCTTGCTCCACTTGCTCTCGTCCGGGGTGATGATCAGTTTGACGTCGACATAGTCAAGCGCGCCCAGTGTCGAACCCAGGAAATTCTCGCCGATGCCGCCGCCTGCGAAGAAGGTCTCCATGCCGGCGTTGACACCGGTGATGGTGCGGGCGGAGTTATTAATAATGGTGACACCGGCATAGGGAACACCGTTGGCGACGTAGGTACCCTTGTTTTTATTGATGCCGTACTGGCCCGGTTCCGGAATGATGACCTTGACCTCAAGGCCGTCGACGACCGGATAGTCGGTGCCGCCGGCGATGGTGTCCCAGGAGTTGATCAACACCGCTCCGGTGGTGACATCGACCAGACGCCAGCTGTTGGCAAAACCCGCATAGTCGCCGCTGTCCAGGTAGTTGAAATCGACCTTGTAGTCGTGGCCCGTCACAGCGGCGGGATCGACGACCGTGACCATGGCGGTGATATCGCCGGCGCTGACGCCGTCACCCGGAACGATGTTGGGGGTGAGTTCCGAAGTGGTCTCGGCGCGCAGCTCGGTTTTCATCTCGGGCTTGTGCGGCACGCAGGTGATCGCAGTGATCACATTTTCGAGCGCCTTCGGGGTACCGGTGATGTTGACGGTATAGCCGGTGACGGCGAAATAGTACTTCTTGCCGTTGACCAGGGGGGTACCGCCGGCGTAATAGTCCTTGTCGATGATCATCTGATAGGCCAGGCCGGCGTCCGTACCGAACTGGACCGGCTTTTCCACGATGGCATCGGACTCATTGTCGAAAGCCTCGTCGTAGACCTTGGTGATAAAGTTGACCTTGTCGAGGGTGGCGATGCGCTTCCACTTGCCCTGGGCATCACCGGAAGCAGCGGGCGCCTGATAGATATTGTAGCCTTCAAAGGCGTAACCGGCCGCATCCGCATAGTCACGGGCGGTCTCATCCCAGGTCAGCACGATCTCCTGATCGCCCTCGAAAACCGTCACCACAGGCTGCGGCGGGGGATTGCCGACGACAAAGTTGTTGTCATAGGCGAACTGGGCAACCTTGTCGTTGTACTTCATGATGGAGACGGAGTTGAGATTGTTGTTGCCCAAGCCGGCAACCAGACCGGCGACCACTTCCATCGGCTGGCCCTTGACGAGCTTGAAAGGACCGGAGGCGATGACCATACGATGGTCGGCGGGGGGCGCCTCGTAGAAACCCAGCCAGCCCGTTCCGGTGACCGGATCGCCGGGGTTGACGAACTTGGAGGGCAGGCCGGTGAAGGGATCGATGAATTCGGAGCCGTCCCAGATCAGGCCCTGGACGTAATTGTAAGCCTGATAGCCGCCATTGGCGCTCTGCAGGTCGGGATCCGAATAGGTGGCATTGCTGTTGATGTACTTGACGAAGGCGGTCATCGGCAGAACCTTCTTGTCCGGGAAGACGCCGCTGGGCAGATAAGCGGTGTCGCCGGGGGAGTCAGCCAGCGGGCCCTGGAAAAAGTCGCAGCCGATGGCCGGGATGGAGCTGCCATATTCCTGATCGTAGGCATCACCGTTATAGACGAAACCGAGGCTGAGGTCGGTATCGCAGGCGACATAATCGTCGGTGGCGTCGCCGAGATCGGGATCGAAAAAGAGAGCGACATAGGTCGAATCCAGGTTCGAGAGGCCCTTGTTGATGAATTCGAACCGCATAAAGGCGCAGTCGCCGAGGGAACCGGCCTGGGCGTAGCCCCAGACGGTCTGACGAATCTCCACGCCGATCGGCTGGGTCATCCAGACTTCAGCATGGAGGGTGGGGTTGGCGTCATTGTAGATAAAGAAGAGCATCTGGTCGCCAAGGACCTCGGCGGGAGCGCCCTGTGCGATGGCCGCGGCCGGCACGGATTCGCCCTTGTTGACCTTGTAGACGATGTACTCGGATTTGGTCGGATCATCCGGGGCACCGCTGTCGAGGATGCGGCCCGGTTGCATGTCGGTGGAATAGTCGGCCGCGCAGGCGCGCAGTTCTTTGGTGTCCTCAGTGATGCCGAGGAGCCACAGGCCGGCGGTAAAGATGGCATAGTGGCCGGAGCCCTTGGGGTAAATAAGGCCCGCATCTTCGGTCACAGGATCGCTGGCGAAGAGGCCGTTATTCAGAAACCAGCTGTCGATACGGTTGACGTCGAAAGTATCGGCATGTCTGCTATCCATGCTCTTGCCCAACCGCGGCACCCCTTTCTCGGCCTTGGCCCAGAGGGGATTGAGGGCCAGGGTGAAAAAGACGGCCAGCGTCAAGA
>DAOOPF010000056.1:0-7658 GCA_035388125.1 bacterium
GCTGCCGCGACTGGCCCAGGGCAAAATCGCAAATATCGATCATCTCCTGGACCTCCCCCCACCCTTCCTGCAGCGACTTGCCCATCTCATATGTGACCAGCTCGCCCAGGGGCTGTTTCACCTCACGCAATCTGACGCCGATCTGCCGGACGATCTCGCCCCGCTTGGGGGCCGGGACCATGCGCCAGACCTTGAAGGCCTCCATTGCGCTCTGCATGACGGCTTCGTAATCAGCCGCGGAAGCGCGAAAAACCGAGGCGATCTTTTTGCCGTCCGCCGGCGAAAAGACATCCAGCATGCCCTGATCCTTGCTCTCCAGCCACTTTTGCCCGGTGGAGGCCCCATAGTTGACATCCGCGATACCGAGGGCTTTTAAAAAATCCATACTCTCCTCCTGCTTTATGATGATCCGCCGCAGCAGCCGGCTGCGGTTCGAGTTGTCAACCTCAATTTGCACTTTTTTTTGATAAAAACAAATGGTTTCGCGCATAAAAACAGGCCGGCATGGTGTACATATCCGTACTCGCAAACACGAATCTGTACCTGGAGGTACAGATTTCTGCCGGATTTCCAGCTGAAATTATTCCTATCTGTTTGTTTTTCTTGCTCCAAAACCGATGGCGCAGACGCTGGCACAGCGGTTGCAACACTGCAGGATAATGATATCACCACCTCACCCCGTGAAAGAGACCATGAAAAAACAAAACCTGCTCATCTTCCTGTTCGCATTGGTTGCGCTGCTCGCCGGCAGCGCCGGCGCGCAGCCCCGTTCCGGCGAGCCGCAGGAGGATCGCCTCCGCTACAACCGGCTGCTGCAGCGCACACGCGAAGCGGTGGCCGACTGCGACAACACTATGGCCCGGCGCCTGCTGAGGCAGGCGGAAGAGAAGGATGCCGCCATCCACAGCCTGCAAAAGCGCGGCGACCGCAAAGCGCTTCGCGCCCGGTACGCCGATGCCACGCGTCTGCTGCTGCGCGCGCTGGACCTCTGCTCGGAATCCCGCACCTCCGGCGGTGAGGAGGCCGGCCGGGAATTCGCCCAGCTCGAAAAACTGATCGACCGCGCCGGAACCCCTTCGCGGCCGCGCAGCCGCGGAGAGCGGGGTGATGCCGGCAAGATCAGGGCCTTGCAGTCCCAGGCCCGCCGCGCGCTCGACGCGGGTCAGGTCGATGTCGCCCGGCGCAAAATGGACATGATCCGCATCCTGCTCAACCACCCCGATGATCCCGCCCCATCCGGAGAGAATAACCGCCAGGCCCTGCGCACTCTGCGCGAAAAGATCAACGGGCTCCACAACGCCCCCGAGGGACGCTCACCCCGCGCCCGGAATCTCCTCCAAGCCGCCGAAGAGCAGGCCGCCGATGCCGAACGCTTTCTCGAACGCCGCAGGAGCGCCTCCGCCCGGGCCGCCATCGCCGCCGGCAACCGCTTTCTCATCCGCGCCGCCGGCCCCGCTGCGCAGCGCAATGACATCTCCGCCACCGATCTGCAGGCCGAAGTGACCTTTATCGGCGAGATGCTCCATGTTCTTGAATCCGAACAAAATTCCGATCCCGCCCGGCGCGAGGAGATCCGCCTCTGCCGCATCACTTATGAAAAGGGCGAGAGGGCGCTGAAAAACGGCCAGCCCGGCATCGCTCATGAATACTTTCTGCTCGCCAAAGATCTGTTGACGGAATTGACCTTGTGAAAGGAGGCCCTCCAAAAAACAATGACCCTGGCAGGCTCTTCCCTTCCTGGCAGCAAGCACATGCATAACCAGCCTTTTTATCGATGAGATAGCTATCGAACATGACTTTTTTGACATGGAGTGTCCTATGCAGAAAATATCCAGGTGGCTTCATTCATTTCCGGTTATCCTGCTGCTGATCGGGGTCGCCATGGCGGACGATCCAGGCAATCGCGGCTCTGACTGGGAAAAATATTATACTACCAATTCGGCCATTACCGGCACAGTTGCTGACCAGGCGGCTCTGCCGCTGGCAAACGCCGTGATCACGGTAACCCATGTCGGCCTCCCGGTATTTTCCAAAAGCGATACCAGCGACGCCGCGGGCACGTGGTTCGTCGGTCAATTGATGGCCGGCCATTACCTCATCAAAGCTGAAAAAGCAGACTATCTCACCCGGTACTACGACCAGAGTGAGTCTCTGCTGCAAGCTAAAACGGTCTATCTGGCTCGTAAAGACACCCTCGAAGGGATCAGGTTCGAGCTGGCCCCGGGCGCAGCGATCATGGGAACAGTGTATCTTGCCGATGGCGTCACCCCTCTGGCAGGGGCCGCAGTTTCTGTCAGCAAGCCCCGCGAAATGTTTGCGCAAACCCCACATGCACAAGCCGCCTCCGACATTAATGGCCATTATCGTATCGGCGGCCTGGCGTCCGGCCGCTATCTGGTCATGGCCGCGCATGAGGGTTATCTCACCGAGTTCTATCAGGAAGCAGCCAGGCGATCCGAGGCCGATACTCTGGAGGTCATGGCGCCGGAAGAAAAAACCGGTATCGATTTCAGCCTCGCTCAGACCAGTGCCATTACCGGCACGATTACAGCGGAGATGGACGGTCTCCCGATCGCCAATGCCTGGATCGTCGTCTATGAACAGGGATCCCTGGCCGGCAGACACCGTTCCCCGGCGGGCAGAGCCCGAAGCGATGAAAACGGCCGCTACTTTGTTTCTCTCAAGCCCGGCCTATATCTGGTTACGGCCGAGGCGAACGGATTCGCTGCCGAGTGGTTCGACAACGCGGCTACCGTTGATCTGGCGACCCCGGTCGAGGTCAAAACCGGAGAACACAGCACTGCAGGCTTTGCTCTGGCAGGCTGGGGAGGACTCTCCGGGAGGGTGACCGATGCCCTCACCTCCACACCCATAGCCGGGGCAGTCATCCGGGCCTTCAATGAAGAAAAAGGGTGGGGGCAAAGACGCTCCTTTGAAACTACCAGCCTCGATGATGGATCCTTTGCGTTCTCCGGACTGCCGTCAGGCCACTATGTGGTCATGGCCGCGGCAGCCGGCTATATCAAGGAATACTGGCAGGAGGCGGATTCCCTGCGCAATGCCACCATCGTGACCATGGAAAACGGCAACAGCGTCACCGGGATCGACTTTACCCTTGGCACCGGCGGTTCCATCACGGGCGTGGTGACCGGCGAAGCTGATAACCTGCCCATCGCTGGCGTCCTCATCGAAGTCCAATCCCGGCACAGCCGCGTCAAGCTGACCGGGCGCAGCGATGCAGAGGGCAAATATATAGTCACCGGCCTGCAGAGCGGATCCTATCTGGTCAGCGCTTTCCTCCACGGATATATCCCGCAATGGTATGACAGCGTAGCGACACGGAAAGAGGCCACGGCGGTTGTGGTCACCGCCTCGCAGGCTTCACCGGGGATTGATTTTGTCCTCAGTAAAGTCGCACCCCTGCCGCGCAGCATCTCCGGTCTGGTCGTTGATGACAGCACTGGTCTGCCAATCCAGAATGCCCTGATTATGGCCTTGCCGGCGCGTGCTTTTAGCCGGCCGCGCAAAGCGATTTCCGCGGAAAACGGGACCTATGTCATCTCCGGGCTCGCCGCGGGAAAATATGTGCTCCTGACCGAGGCGCGCGGCTACAAAGGGGAATACTACAACGACGTCCGCTCCTGGAAAGAGGCTCAGGTGATCGAGGTGATCCAGGGCCAGGAAGTGACCGGTATCGATATCGGTTTGTGTCCGCAGCCTGATGGCGCCTATCAGATCGCCGGCAAGGTGGTGGATGGTTCCGGGGCAGCGGTTGAAAACACCCTGGTTACCCTGATGGTCGAAGAGCAGAGTATCGCCAGCACTGTGACCGCAGAGGATGGCGTCTACAGCTTTGAAAATGTGCCGGCGGACAGTTATACCCTGACCGCCTCCGCTGCAGGATATGACGATTCTGAGCCGGCAGTTCAATCGCTGGCTGTGAGCGGAACGGTCAACATCTACGGGCTGACCCTGCTGGTAAAGACAACCTCCACCGGTGTTCAGGAAAATCCGGTTCTCCCGACGGTATCGGATCTGGAACAGAACTATCCCAATCCTTTCAATCCTGCCACCCGGATCAATTTCAGTCTGGCGCAGGCGGGCATGGTGCGCCTGACCGTCTATGACATGCTGGGACGGGAGGTCAAACGGCTGGCCGACGGCGAACTGGCCGCGGGCAGCCATAGCGCCGTCTGGGATGGCACCAATAGCCGCGGGGATAAAATGCCCTCGGGATTCTATTTCTATCGTCTCCAGGTGCAAACCGGGACCGAATCCTTCACCAAAATGCGCAGAATGCTGCTGATCAAATAGCACTCCCTTTCCAATCCTTGCAGTCAGAGGCGCGGGCATCCGTCCGCGCCTCTTTTTTCTGCGGACCCACACCCCGTTCATAAACTGCAGCCATCGAACCCGCAAGGCTTCCGCAGGTCCCTCCTCCCCAGTTTCTTTAATCTCGAACTTGTAAATCTCTTTTAATTGTCGTACATTGAAAAGATCTTTCAGCAACGGGTATCCATAGCCAATTGAGGAATACAGCATGACCAAGCGGCCTTTTCTCACGCCCGCCACCGGCCTGCTTCTGCTCATCATCGGTCTGACCGCGCTGGTCATCAAGTCGGCGCAAGACTCCTTGAGCCAGGCGCTGCTGGCCGCATTCTTTTTTCTCCTGGCGGCCGGCTATTTTGCCTCCCGCTCTTTTGAGCGGGAAGAGCGCTGGTGGATGATTCTGCCATCCGGTTTGACCTTCACGGTGGCGGCGATTGTGCTGCTGCGCTATTTCGCCCTGCTCAAACCCCATCTGCTCTGGGCGGTTTTTTTCTGCGGCGCGGCGCTGGCCCTCTTTCTCTACTGGAATAACCGCCCGCGTTCACTGCCCGAACGCTGGGCGCGCAACGGCGCCATCCTCTGCGCCCTCCTCGCCCTTTTTCAGACTCTGAAGAGCTTCCGTTTCGTGGACAATACGATGCTGGCCGCCCTGCTTCTTCTCACCGCCGGGATCATACTGCTGATGAGAAAGAGATGAAATCGATTCCCTGGAACCGGCTGCCGTGACCGGAACGGATGCCCCTAAAAACGGCGACCTCAAGCCGCGCCGCACCATTCTGCTGCTCTCCATGGGCCATTTTGCCAATGACGCCTATCCCGGCTTCATTGCGCCTCTGCAGCCCCTGCTCATGCAGCAGGCGAACTATGGCCTCACCCTGGCCGGTCTGCTCACCTCCATCGCCTCGGTCTCCGGCTCGATCATGCAGCCGGTCTTCGGCCTGTGGGCGGACAAGCTGCGCCGGCCCTGGCTGGTCATTTTCGGCCCTCTGGTCACTGCGCTGCTCTTCGGCTCGATCGGCTGGTGGCACAGCTGGTACGGCCTCGCCACTGTCATCCTGCTCGGCGGGCTCGGGACCGCGGCCTTTCATCCGCAGGCGGCCGCTCTCGCCGGCAAGGCCGGCAGGGAGATCAAGGGGCGCAGCGGCCTGATCATGTCCCTTTTTGTCACCGGCGGCAACGCCGGCCACGCCCTCGGCCCGGTGATCATCCTCAGCGTGGTCTCCCTGTGGGGGCTGGGCTTCAGCATGGTCACCGCCATCCTCGGCATCGCCTCCGCCCTGCTGCTCTGGCGCATGCTGCCCCGGCAGCCCGTGCCGCGGGAGCAGGGCAGCCGCCCTTCACTGAGCTGGGCCCTGGTGAAGGACAGCCGCTTCGGCAGCCTCGTTCTGATCTGGCTGGTGGTGGTGATGCGCGCCTTCGTCGTCAGCGGGCTGCTCACCTTTGCGCCGATCTACCTCACCGGCAAGGGTTACTCGATCATGATGGCCGGGAGCGCCAACACCCTCTTCGAGATCAGCGGAGCCTTTGGCAGCATCCTCGGCGGCGCCCTCTCCGACCGCATCGGCCGCAAGGAGGTGATCGCCATCTCCATGGCTGGGGCCTTCCCCACCCTCTGGCTCTTCATGCACAGCGGCAGCCTGCTCAGCCTGGTGATGCTCGCGGCGGGGGGCTTTTTCATCTATTCGTCGATTTCGGTCAATATCGTCATGGGACAGGATCTCTTTCCGCGCCAGGCGGGCACCATCTCCTCGCTGATGATGGGCATGGGCTGGGGTATCGGCGGACTCTGCGTCACCCCCCTTGGGGCGGTGGCAGAGCGCATCGGCGTCGATGCCGCACTCAACGGGCTGATCTTCGTCACTCTGGCCGGCCTGGCGGCGGCATTGTTCATCCCCGCCGGCAAGGCCGCAGGGACAAGAGCCGGAGCCTGACGCTCCCGGCCGCGCCGCAGGTCCCTCCGCCTGCGCTCGCGTTATCATGTAAAGGATGAAGAAAGCTATGGACAATTCGACCTTGCGCCGGCTGCCCTCCGTGGAGGAGGCCGCCGGCCACCCCGCGATCCGGGCGCTGACCGGCCGCTATTCGGCGCCGTTCATCAAAAAGATCATCCGGGAAGAGATCGAGGCGATGCGAAGCGCCCTCCGCACCGAACCGGCGCCAACCGCCGCGCGTGAGGCCTTGACCGAGGAACTGGCCAGCCGGGTCCAGAGCCGCCTCGACCGTTTCTTCACCAGTCCGCTCTCCCCGGTGCTGAATGCAACCGGCGTCATCCTGCACACCGGCCTCGGGCGCGCGCCCTTTTCCGCCGCCGCCCGCGCCCGGGTGATGGAGATCATGGCGGGCTATTGCAGCCTCGAGCTCGATCTGGCGAGCGGAAAACGCGGTGAGCGCAACGACGCCGTCTCCGGTCTGCTCTGCGCCCTCTGCGGCGCCGAAGCGGCCGTCGTGGCCAACAACAACGCCGCCGCTGTGCTGCTGGCGCTCAACACCCTCTGCCTCAGCAAGGAGGCGATCATCTCCCGCGGCCAGCTCATCGAAATCGGCGGCAGCTTCCGCCTTCCCGATGTGATGGAGAAGAGCGGGGTCATCATGCGGGAGATCGGGACCACCAACAAGACCCGGCTCAAGGATTACGAAAAGGCGATCACCCCGCAGACGGGCGCCATTGTCGTCGCCCACACCTCCAACTACCGCGTACTCGGCTTCACCGAGGAGCCCGGACTGGCCGAGATCGCCGCCCTCGCCCACCGCCACCATCTGCCCCTCATCCACGATCTCGGTGGCGGCGTTCTCGTCGATCTGCGCCGCTTCGGCCTGCCCTATGAGCCCCTGGTGCAGGACAGCCTGGCCGCGGGGGCCGATGTGGTCACCTTCAGCGGGGACAAAGTCCTCGGCGGACCGCAATCGGGGCTCATCGTCGGCAAGGAGAGCTATATCCGGCAGATCCATGCCAATCCGCTCATGCGCGCCCTGCGCTGCGACAAGCTCATCTTCGCCGCGCTCGAAGCCACCCTCCGCCTCTATTTTGAGGAGGCGGGCCTTCCGGCCAGCCATCCGGCCCTCGCGATGCTGGCGGAACCGGCCGCAGAAGTGCGGAAGAGGGCGGAAAAAGTGACCGACGCCCTCGACCCGGAGCTGAAGAGCCGCTTTAAGGTCACGATCCGTCCGAGCGCTGCACAGGCGGGCAGCGGCGCCCTGCCCCTGGAAAAGATCGCCAGCCATGCCGTGGTCCTCTCCCCGCCCGACGGCCGGGCCGAATTCTGGGCCGCCCGCCTGCGCAGCGGCAGCCCGCCGGTGCTGGGCTATATCCAGGAGGAGAAAATCTGGCT
>DAOOPF010000056.1:7758-19109 GCA_035388125.1 bacterium
GGCCAAGGCCGCGCCGGCGCATGAACATTCAGAAAGAGATGCCATGCTACGACTGGAAATATCACCCCTCTACCCCTCCGAGCGCCGCCTGCAGCAGGCCATCACCATCCTGCGCGATGGGGGACTGGTCATTTACCCGACCGACACGATCTACGGCCTCGGCTGCGACCTGCTCAGCAAACACGGCGTGGAACGGATCTACCGGCTCAAGGGCAACGACAAGCGCAAGCTGCTCAGCTTTATCTGCCCGGACCTGAAAGAGATCGCCCAGTACGCGCAGGTGCCAACGCCAGCCTACAAAATCATGAAACGGCTCACCCCCGGCCCCTACACCTTTTTGCTTGAGGCCAGCCGCCTCGTGCCCAAAATTCTGCTCGAAAAACGCAAGACCGTGGGCATCCGCGTGCCGGACCATCCCATCTGCCAGCGTCTTCTCACCGAGCTGGGCAAACCCATCATCAGCACCAGCGCCACCCTGGCCGGCCAGCCCTACATGCAGGATATCGACCAGATTTGTGAAATATTTCAGCACCATGTGGATGTTGTCATCGACAGCGGGCCGGGATCTCTCGAGCCCTCGAGCGTCATTGACCTGACCGGCGATCAGCCCGTGATCGTCCGCGCCGGCAAAGGCGATCTCTCGATCTTTTCCTAAACCGGAAAAACGCCATGAAATCGATCCTCTACTCCCTCTCCCTGTTCATCTGCGTCGCCGCCGCCGCCCAGGAGCCCGCGGCAGTTCCCCGCCAGGCAGATGACATCATCAGCCGCACCGGACAGATCCTCGCCCCGGACCGCCGGCTGGCGCTCTTCAACGCCGCTGCGGAGATGCACGGCGACACCCTGGTGGTCAAGGGCGAAACCACCGCCGCAGGCGCCTGTGACACCCTGCTGGCCGCCCTCGCGGAGGCCGGAGTGGCTCCTGTCCGCTGCGAGATCGAGCAGCTCCCGGAAGCCGGACTCGGTGACCGCTGTGTCGGCGTCATCACGGTCAGCACGGCACTGCTCCGCCGCGGCCCCTCCGAAAAAGAGGAAATCATCAACCAGGCCCTGCTCGGTGAAACCTTCACCCTCCTCAAGGATACCCACTATTTTGATCTGGTCCAGCTCGGTGACGGTTATATCGGCTATATCGACGGCGGCTCCACCGCGGTGATGAGCCGGAGCGAACTCGCCGCCTGGGAGAGCCGGCCCAAGGTGCTCTTTTGGAAAAAATGGGGCGAGATCCGCAGCGAAAAGAACGACCAGAGTGTCCCGGTCTCGGATATCGTCCTCGGCACCAGCGTCACCCTGGTCAAAAAAGAGGGCAAATGGCTGCGTGTTGCCCTGGCGGACGGCCGCGAGGGCTATCTCCGCCGCGACGAAGTGATCGAGGCCGGCAAATTCGCCCGCCAGCCCAAACCGACCCCCACCCAGCTGGTCGCCACCGCCCGTCAGTTCACCGGCTACCCCTACCTGTGGGGCGGGCGCTCCACCAAGGGCTTCGACTGCTCGGGTTTCACCTTGACCATCTATAAGCTGCACGGCATCTCCCTCCCGCGCGACGCCAACATGCAGGTCCTTGCCGGCAGGGAAGTGCCCGTCGACTCTTCCTTCTCCATGCTCCAGCCCGGCGATCTGCTCTTCTTCGGCCGCACGCGCAGCAGGATCACCCACGTTGGCATGTATATCGGCGACTACCGCTTCATCCACTCCGGAGACCTTGTCCTCATTAATAGCTTCAATCCCGCACACGCCGATTTCAGTCCGCGCCGGGCCAGGGACCTCCAGGCGGTACGCAGAATTCTGTAAAAGAAAGAGATAACAGTACTTGATTTTATGAAATAAATATACTAAGTTTAAAGTGGCGCGGCGCTTCTTTACGTAAAGCTGCGGCACAGCTCCGCGCCCCGCGGCCGCTATCAGCTTGGCACCCCCTGCACTGGCATCCCGTTGCACCTCTCTCCTCATCCCGGCCGGTATACCGTTCTTGATCGGTTTGCCCTATTGGTGATCCGTATCACACTAAAATTGGCTTAAATTCGTAATTTCTATTGGGCTTATTTTATTCATAAATAATTCCGCAGACGTTACACTTTTCAGTATTGTAAAACTGGATACATGCATCTGTTGTACATAATCGGCTTGATCACCAGGCAAGGAGGTGAGCGGCGGCGCCACAAGTTATTTTGAGGCTGTAGACGAATTTCCAATCAGGTCCGGAGCGCAGTTCCGACAATTCACTTGCTGCGCACCCGGCTTGATGCATTCTATAATGCGTAAAGGGAGAAGCAAATGAAAAAAACGTTATTGATCATGGGGTGGGCGGTATTGCTGCTCGCGCCGGTCATGGTCTTCGGGCAGGCAGGCTCCATGCTGACCTTTGACGGGACCAATGACTTCGGGCTGGTGATCGACAATCCCCTGCTCGACAATCTCACCAGTGACTATACCATTGAGGCCTGGTTCAATTCCACGGCCTATACCAATTACAACCGTCTTCTGGACCGCAATGGTGTATTCGCTGTGGCCCTGGGCCCGGACAACACAGTGCAGTTTCTCCGTCCGAGCAGCCCGGAACTCGCCTCGCCGATCAACACCGTCACACCCGGCTGGCACCATGTCGCAGTCCGCGTCCAGACGGTCGGCCTCAACAATGAAGGCACGCTCTTCTTCGACGGTCTGCCTGTGGCCACGCTGATCCATCCCAGCCTCGTGCTGCCGGCGAGCGTGGAACCGGTTTACGTCGGCAACCGCACCGGCTTTGACCGCACCTTCAACGGCTCCATCGATGAAGTGCGCATCTGGTCCGTGGCGCGCACCAACGCCGAGATCCAGACCAACCGCGGCATCCCGCTCACCGGCGCCGAAGCCGGCCTGCTCGCCTACCTGAAAATGGACGAGGGGACGGGACAGGTTGCGGGCGATGCAACCGCCAACAATCTCGATGCCACGCTCGGCTCCGACCCCCTGCTGGCCGATGCCAATGATCCGATGTGGGTCCCCTCCACCGCGCCCATCGGCATGAGCCTGCTGGCCCCCAACGGCGGCACTCTGATTGCCGGTGCGCCACTGAACATCACCTGGGCGGTCAACCCCATGCTCACCCATGTCCACATTCTTTTCAGCTTCGACGCCGGCGTCAAGTGGTATCTGCTGGCCGCGAATGCGCCCAACACCGGCAGCTATGCCACAGTCGTTCCCGGCTATCCGACTACGCAGCTGCTCTATCGCATCTCCGATCCGGCTGACGGCGCCAATTTTGACGACAGCGACGCCAACATCACCATCGACATGACCGGCTTCGTCGCCAGCTCGATCACCAAAGAGGGCGAGAGCGCAACCATGAACGGCCGCATGTTCGTCGGTATCGACGGCCGCGCTTTCGGCTGCAAATTCATCTTCTCCGCCCAGGACGTCACCGGTGATCCCGGCATCGGCACCCTCAATTTCACCATCACCACCCCCGGCCTCTACGTCATCTGGGCGCGGGCTCTCGGCGCCGGCAGCACCCGCAACTCCTGGCTCGTCCAGGTCGATGGCGGCACCGAATACCTCTGGGACACAACCAAGGGCTACAAGTGGACCTGGGACTGGATCAGCGATCGCGGCGCCACCGGCATCCCCAATGTCCTGGCCGAGCTGGATCCCATCTATTTCAACTTTACCGCGGGCAATCACACCATCCGCTTCCGCGGCAAGGAACATTATACCCGTCTTGACCGCATCGTCGTCACCAACAACCTCAATCCCGGCTGGTATGGCTCCGATCCGGTCGACATGATTCATATCACCCAGCCGGCCGAAGAGAACCATGCACGCATCGTCCGCAATACCGAGTACGAGATCAAGTGGATCTCCGCCAATATCGCCAGCAAGGTGACGATCGAATTCCAGGAGCACGACACCGACCTGGATTGGCACCTGATCGCCAAGGATACCCCCAACGACGGCTCCTATCTCTGGACCGCCCCGGACAAGCTCCTGGACAAGGCCCATATCAGGATCTCGGAGGAGGATGGCGACTGCCCGGTGGACCAGACCTGGGAGACCGTGCAGATCATCAATCCGCCGCCCGAGGTTTTCGTCACCGCCCCCAACGGCGGAGAGGCCTTTATCTTCGGCGGCAAGACCAACGTCACCTGGACCAACAAGAATTTTAGCGGCAATGTCAACCTCCTTTACAGCCTCAACAACGGCCGCGAGTGGGCTGGCATCGCCACCAATATCACCAATACCGGCACCTACGAGTGGACGATTCCCCAGGTCGACTCCGACTCCTGCCTGGTCAAGGTGGCAGCCACAACCGCCGGCACCCCGATGGATGTCAGCGACACCGTTTTCTCCATCCACAAAACGCTGCCCACGCCGGCCGGCATCACCGTGACCGAGCCCAACGGCGGCGAGGCCTGGGAGGTGGGCAGCATCCATGCCATCACCTGGACCGTCGAGTACTTTGACGGACTGGTGACCCTCTACCTCTCGACCGACAACGGCGCCACCTGGTCCACGCTTGCCGCCGGCCAGCCCGCCCTGGGCGTCTATGAATGGACGGTCCCGGACGCAGTCTCCGGCGTCTGCTGGATCAAAGTCGCTGAAGCCAACACCGGCACCCCCGTCGATCTGAGTGACAATGCCTTTGCGATTGTGCCCGCCGGCTCGACCAACCCGACGGCCAATTACGCCCTCTCCTTCGACGGCCTCAACGATGTGGTGACGGTCCCGAACGCCCCGACCCTGAACATCAGCGGCAACTTCACCATCGAATTCTGGATGAAGACCGACCAGCCCAACCAGAGCTGGCGCCGCATCCTGGAAAAAGGCGCCTGGGATGAGTATTACATCGCCTTCTATGGAGCCACCAGCCGGATGTGCGGCGCCCTGCGCACGACCATCCCGGGCGGTACGCGGATGAACAACATCCTCGGCCCCTCCAACGCCGTGGTCCCGAACAACTCCTGGATCCATGTCGCCGGCACCTTCGACGGCACCACCGCCAAGATGTACGTCAACGGTGTGCTGCAGTCGACCCGGACCGGAACGGCTTCGCCGCGCAATCTGATGAACGATCTGATCATCGGCGGCGCCAAGCACAACGAGGTCTATGAGTACCACTTCAGGGGCGTTCTCGACGATATGCGCCTCTGGAATATCGCCCGCAGCGAAGCTGACATCAACGCCACCATGTTCCTCAATCTCAGCGGCGCCGAAGCGGGCCTGGCCGCCTGCTATCCCTTCGATGAAGGCACCGGCCAGATCGCCGGCGATCTTACTGCCAACAACAACGACGGCCGCCTCGGCAAGCTCGCCGAAGCCGACGAATCGGATCCGACCTGGGTGCTGAGCGACCGGCCGAGCTCTCTCTCCGCTCTCGCCGCTCTCCAGATCGTCGCCATCACCGCCGAGGAAGAGGCCATGGTCATGGAGGTTCCGGAAGAGTTCGAGCTTATGCAGAACTATCCGAACCCGTTCAACGCCGGCACCACCATCACCTATAATGTGCCGAACGCTTCCAGCGACCAGATCCACGTCAAACTGGAGGTCTACGATCTGCAGGGACGTCTGATCAAGACCCTGGTCAACGGCTCCACCCAGCCTGGGCAGCATCAGGCGGTGTGGGACGGCAGCGCCGACAACGGCCGCGTGACTTCCTCGGGCGTCTATTTCTACCGCCTGCAGGCCGGCAGCTTTGTCGAAACCAGACGGATGATCATGCTCAAGTAACCCGGGCATAGACTCCGCCAGTCAATAAAAAAAGGCGGCGCATCCTGCGATGCGCCGCCTTTTTTTTGTGCTCTTCCGCGCTTACGGCGGTGAAAATCCGGACCGCAGCGCCAGATAGACCTCTTCATTGAAGAGGTGGCGTTTGTACATGGTCTCGGTGAGCAGCAGCCTTTTATCGCGCATCCGGCGGCTTTTATCGCTGAGGGGGGAGTAGCGATGGGGATTGATGATCACGGAGGCGAGGCGGATGGCCTCGGCGGGGGTCAGCTGCGATGCCGGCTTGCCGTAATAGTGGCGCGCCGCCGCTTCGCAACCATAGATGCCGTCTCCCCATTCGATCACATTGAGATAGAGTTCGAGAATGCGCACCTTGGTGAGTTTTTTCTCCAGCTCCCGGGCGATCAGCGCCTCACGGAGTTTGCGCCAGGGAGTGCGCACCGGCTTGAGATAGAGATTCTTGGCCAGCTGCTGGGTGATGGTCGATCCCCCGCGCACAATGCGCTTTTTTTCACGATTCTTCTCCATCGCCTGGCGCATCTCT
Source organism: bacterium (assembly GCA_035388125.1). Taxonomy (GTDB): domain Bacteria; phylum Zhuqueibacterota; class Zhuqueibacteria; order Residuimicrobiales; family Residuimicrobiaceae; genus JAKPUX01. Next base: position 14,003 of record DAOOPF010000056.1, read on the forward strand.
TCCCAGTCGAATCCCTGATGCTGAAAGAACTTGTCGTCCTCCGCGATCAGGACCGCATCGCGCAGATAGGAGGAGATACGGTGCCCCGGAATCCAGTAATAGCGGGGGCGGAAGCTGCGCCCCTTTGCCCGCGATTGCGCCTCGCGGTATTCCATCATGGCGGTGGTCTCCGGGCGGCTCTCCCGGAGTTTTTCGACGTCGGGCAGGGTCAGAAGGATGATCGCAGCAGCCAGAAGGAGGCCTGCGGCCAGCACGGCCGGGACGATGAGCAGAAGCCTGCCCCGGGAGCGAACCCGCCCTTCCTCCGGCGCCGGGCTGTTCTGGTCAGGCTCGGTCATATCAGCGCAGCAGGAGCAGTTTGCGCACAGCCTCTTGCCCGGCGCTGCTGAGACGGGCGACATAAATGCCGCTGGCGGCACTGCCGGCGTGCCAGGGCACGGAGTGCTGACCGGCGCCCATATGTTCATCCAGCAGCAGAACCCTCTCCCTGCCGCTGGCGTCGTAGAGGGCCAGGCGGACCCGTCCGGCCTGGGGCAGGTGGAAGCTCAGGGTGGTCGAGGCGTTGAACGGATTGGGATAGTTGGCGTGCAGGGCCAGCTCGCGCACCACGGCCGTCACCTCCACCCTGATGCTTGAGAGAAGCCGGCTCTTGCCGTCGAGATCCATCTGCCGCAGGCGGTAATGCAGAACGCCGCCGGCAGTGCCGGGCCGGTCGATATAGTTGTAGCGCTGTTCTTCGGCCGTGGTGCCGTGGCCGGCGATGAAAACGACCGGTTCCCACTGCGCATCGCGGCGGCGTTCCAGCCAAAAGCCGTAATTCCTGCTCTCAGTGGCGGTCCGCCATGCGAGGTGCACCGTGCCGTCAACCGCCAGATAGCGTCCGGAAAAAGCGGTCAACTCGACGGGCAGACCGCCATCGCTGGTCCGCAGCACCGTGCCGTTGTCGCCGACGGCCGCGCCGGTATGGAGATCGAGAAAGCAGACTGCATTGAGATTGTTGGAGGTGGGGGAGCCGAGCAGCCGCCAGGAGGCGCCGCCGTCCTCGGTGCGCAGAATAAAGCCGCCCGAGCCAACAATAAAACCGACCTGGGGGCTGGCAAAAAAGATCTGCTCGAGAGTAGTGTTGGGGGGCAGACCGGCCACGTTCACCGGACTCCAGTTCGCCCCGCGATCGGTGGTACGCAGGATCTTCGCCTTGGCTCCGACGATCACCGCATGGTTCGAGTCGGCGAAAGCCACACCGTTGAGGGTCTCTGTGGTTCCGGCACTGATCTTGCTCCAGCTCTTGCCTCCGTCGATGGTGCGCAGGATGGTGCCGAGATAGCCGGCCGCCAGACCGGTGGTGGGCGTGGCAAGATGGACATCCTGCAGGGGCAGTCCGTAAGCGGCGTTGGTCTGGTTGGTCCAGGTGGCGCCGGCATCGTTCGTGCGCAGGATTGCGCCGCCGCCGCCGACGATCGCGCCGATGCGCGGAGTGACAAAGTGGACCCCGTTGAAAGAGCTCGATACCGGCAGGCCGGCGATCTGGCTCCAGGTCGATCCGCCGTCAATGGTGCGGAGGACGACGCTGCTGGCGCCGACCACAAATCCGCTGTCCGGACTGATGAAGCAGCAATCTTCGAGCAGGACGCCGATGCGGCGCAGGCGGACCGACCAGCTGGTGCCGCCGTCCCCGGTTCTGAAGATCATTCCCTTGCCGGAAGAGTCGCCCACCGCAACGGCGACATTTTCGTCGGCAAGGGCGATGCCGCGCAGTTTGCCGGTAGTGAAGGCATCCAGGCAGCTCGCCCAGGTGAGGCCCGAATTGGCTGTGCTGAGCAGAGTGCCGCTCTCGCCGCACAGCACACCGCGTCCGCCGCTGGTTAAAGCGATGCCCTGCAGCTTCAGGCTGGTGCCGCTGACCAGCGATTTCCAGGTGACGCCCGCGTTGTCCGTGGAGAAGAGGGCGCCGCCGCTGCCGCAGATGAAACCGTTGGAGGGGTCGGTGAAATAACCCGCGCTCAGGGAGGGTGAATTGATGAGGGAGGACTGCAGGCTCCAGACATCCCCGTTGTTCTGGCTGCGATAGACCCGGCCGAAGTCGCCCAGGGCGAGGCCGATGGAGTTGCCGGGAAAAAGCATGGCGCGGATGGTCGTGCTGCCGCCGGCGGCCCAGGACCAGGAAGACCAGGTGCTGCCGCCGTCCAGGCTGCGCACGAGCGCCCCGGTATGCCCGGCGGCGTAGGTATAGTCGATGCCGTTGGACGCGATAGTGTAGAGGGTCTGGGTGGTGTTGCTGACGCGCGTCTCCCAGCTGTCGCCCCCGTTATAGCTCTGGATGATGGCGCCGCCTCTGCCGGCGGCGAGGATGGTATTATAGTCGAATCCGAAGAGGGCGTAATAGGTGGTGGTGTCAGGAGCGGTCAGCTTTTGCCACGACTCGCCTCCGTCCCTGGTACGTAAGAGAGTCCCCATGGCGCCGGCGGCCAGACCGGTGTCGGCGTTGAAGAAGGCGAGGGCGTGCAGCTCGGTCGTGACGCCGCTCGCAAGCGCCTGCCAGGTGAGGCCCGCGTCGTCGCTGCGGATGATCGCGCCGAACTTGCCGGCGGCGAAAAAGCGGCTGCTGCCGGCCTTCTGGATGGCGTTGAGGGTGTTGCCCTGGGGCAGGGGATTCTGCCAGCTCCAGCCGGACTGAGCCCGCACGGGCAGGGAAGCTGTCAACAGGATAAAGAACAATATGCGCAGTTTCATAATCGCTCTCCTTCGCTCTGAACGCTGATTTGGCGAAGAGATCTCCGGCTGCGCGCGGCAAGCAGGACTGATAATGCGGGCGCAGCAGGTCTCATAGTGGAAATATGCAAAGGATAAGCAAAAATTCAAACAAAAAGTTTGTCCGACATCAATTTTTATTGAAAACAAGGTATTAATTGGTTAAGTTGGAAGGGGGCAGTACAGAGCATCACGAGAGCACGCCATGACGGCCAATGAAATTATTGCGAAAAAACGCGACGGTTTGACCCTCACAGCCGGTGAGATCCGCTTTTTTATCTCCGCCTATGTCGACGGGTCCATCCCCGACTATCAGGTATCGGCCTGGCTCATGGCCGTCTACCTGCGCGGCATGGATGCCCGGGAGACCTCGACCCTGACCCAGGTCATGCTCGATTCCGGTGCGCGGATCGATCTCCGGGACATCCCCGGCAGCAAGATCGACAAGCACAGCACGGGTGGAGTCGGCGACAAGGTCTCACTCATCCTCGCCCCGCTGATGGCGGCGGCCGGGGTCAAGGTGCCGATGATATCAGGGCGCAGCCTCGGCCACACGGGCGGCACCCTCGACAAGCTGGAGTCGATCCCCGGTTTCAGGACCGGGATGACGCCGGCCGCTTTTCACGACCAGGTGCGGGATATCGGCGTCGCAATGATCGGCCAGAATGACGAGCTCGTCCCCGCCGACCGGCGCATCTACGCGCTGCGGGACAGCACCGCCACCGTCGCCTCCATTCCGCTCATCACTGCGAGCATTCTCAGCAAAAAACTGGCCGAGGGGATCGACGGCCTGGTGATGGACATCAAGTGCGGCAAGGGGGCCTTTATGCCCGAGATCAGCCGCGCCGAAGCCCTCGCCCAGAGCATCATCCGCACAGCGGCCCTGCACGGCCTGCCCACGGTGGCGGTGATAACCGACATGAACCAGCCCCTCGGCTACGCCGCAGGCAACTGGCTCGAGGTGCGCGAGGTGCTGCAGGCCCTGCAGGGCCATGGCCCCGAAGATTTGATGCAGGTCACCTATGCCCTCGGGGTGCAGATGCTCTTGCTGGCGGGATTCCAGGGCACCACGCGGGAGGCGGTGAGCTTGCTGCAGCGGACGATCAGCAGCGGCCTGGCGATGACCCGCTTCCAGCAGATGGTCCAGGCCCAGGGCGGCGACGTGCACTGTCTGCAGGATCCGGGCGGCTTTGCGGGAGCGCGCATCCAGCAGCATCTCCGCGCCGGCAGGACGGGGTTTGTGACCGGCATCGACGCCCTCAAAATCGGCGAGGCGGTGGTTCTGCTCGGGGGTGGACGCAAAACCCTCGACGATCAGATCGATCCGGCCGTCGGCATCCTCCTCGGCAAAAAGGTCGGCGACGAAGTCAACAAGGGGGAGATTCTGGCGGTGATCCACGCCAACCAGACCGGCACCGCCCGTGAAGCCATCGAGATGATCTGCAGCGCTTTTACCATCGACACGGCACCGGTGCTGAAAACCAGGCCCATTCTCAAAATAATCAAGAGCTGACCCCGTCGGCTTTAATCCGCGGCGCCGGCTTCCCCCCTGCTGTCCGGTTTCACAGTTCAGCTGAAATCCCGGGCCGGGCCCAAAGGAGGCGTCAGCCGGCCCAAAACCGCCCTCGAACGCGCAATTATAATCTTGACTTTTACGGCGGTTATATCTATATTATCACCGCAAATTTGGTTCATTCAGGTGTAGCTCAATCGGCAGAGCGGGTGGCTGTTAACCACTAGGTTGTAGGTTCGAGTCCTACCACCTGAGCAAATGCAGGCTTCTGGCAGGAAGCCTTTTTTTTTGCCCCTGCCCTAAACCCTTCCTGATCCAATCCGCGTAAGGAGAAACGAGATGAAAAGATGGCGAACGGGGTTGCTGCTGCTCCTTGGGTTGTGCCTGCCGGTTTCGGCACAAATAGAGATCATCCTTGACAATGACACCCCCGCCTGCACCACCGTCGGGGTCTGGAACGAAAAGATCAGCAGCGATGCGGTTAACGGACAGGCGCGCTATAAAGTGCGCTCCACCACCGGCGCCAATTATGCCCTCTGGCAGACGCCGATCACCTGGCCCGGCCTCTATACCATCGAAGCGAACCTCATCCAGGGCAATTACGCCGACAGCGTCTACTACACCATCCACACCGCCTCCGGCGACACGACGGTATTCCTGTCCCAGAACTACAAGTCCGGCTGGAAGCCCCTCGGCATTTTCGACCTCGCCGGCATCTGCACGATCCGCATGACCGACAAGGCGGCGGGCAAGGGCAACATGGTCTTTGCTGATGCCATCCGCCTCACCGCCAATATCTCCACCTGGCCCCTCTCCGGACAGGTCCGCTTCAGCGACGGCAACCAG
>DAOOPF010000057.1:0-19052 GCA_035388125.1 bacterium
GGATGATCGATTCGCCGGTCTCGGGATCGACGAAGGTCTTGAAGGTCGGATCCTCCTTGCTGAAGCGGTTCAGAGCCTTGGCCATATTTTCACCCGATTTGTTGTCGAGGGGCCGGATCGAGAGCGAGATGACCGGGGCGGGGACGAACATGGAGGTCATGGAGTAGTTGATATCGGTCGAGCAGAAAGTATCGCCCGAAGCGCAGTCGATGCCGAAAAGCGCGACAATGTCGCCGGCTGCCGCTTCATTGATATCCTCCATCTCGTCGGCGTGCATGCGGATGAGGCGGCCGACGCGGACTTTCTTCTGGGAGCGGGTATTGCGCAGCTCGTCGCCCTTGCGGATCATCCCCTGGTAGATGCGCACATAGGTGAGCTGGCCGAAGCGGGTGTCATCGAGCTTGAAGGCGAGCAGCACCGCAGGCAGCGATTTGTCGGGCTGAAGGATGATCTCGGTTTCGCCGGCATCCAGATCCAGCGCGCGGTTTTCGATCTCGGGCGGGGCGGGCAAAAAGTTGACTACCGCATCCAGCAGCAGTTGGATGCCCTTGTTCTTGAATGCGGAGCCGATGAGGACCGGGGTGAGTTCGAGGGCCAGGGTGCCCTGGCGCACCGCCTTAAAGATGAGATCTTCGGTGACCCGGTCTTCGAGGTAGGCTTCGGCGAGCTCGTCGTTGTAAAGGGAAACCCGGTCGAGGAGGAGGTCGCGTTTTTCCATGGCCTTGTCACGCATCCCGGCGGGGATCTCTTCTTCACGGAGGATTTCGCCGCTGCTGCCGTCAAAGTAGATGGCTTTCATGCGGATCAGGTCGATAATGCCCTCGAAATTGGCTTCGAGGCCGATCGGCAGCTGCATCAGAACCGCATTATGGCCGAGTTTGTCGCGCAGCTGCTCGACGACGCGTTCCGGATCGGCGCCCATACGGTCGCATTTATTGACAAAGGCGAGGCGGGGAACCTTGTAGCGGGTCATCTGCCGGTCGACGGTGAGGGTCTGGGATTGCACCCCTCCCACGGCGCACAGGACGAGCACCGCGCCGTCGAGGACGCGCAGGGAGCGTTCCACCTCAATGGTGAAATCGACGTGGCCCGGGGTGTCGATGATATTGATCGGGCTCTTGTTCCAGGTCACGTTGGTGGAGGCGGAGGAGATGGTGATGCCGCGTTCACGCTCGAGATCCATTGAGTCCATGGTGGCGCCCACGCCGTCTCGGCCGCGGACTTCATGGATGGCATGGATTTTCTGGGTGTAGAAGAGAATCCTTTCGGTCAGCGTTGTCTTGCCGGAATCGATGTGGGCGCTGATGCCGATGTTACGCATTTTTTGCAGATCGATGGCCATGGTTAGCTCTGAGTTAATGATGTAATTCGTAAAAAACAAAGAGTTAAATATACGAATTTTCCATCATATTCCCAACAAAAAAGTTGCCAATCTCAGCGCCGGCCTGAACATCGCTGGCAGGAAGAAGGCCTCCTTGCGGTTTGCCGCCACCGCCGCAAGGAGGCCGGGCTTCTCAGCGCACCGGATAAGGGGGAACGGGCGGGACGGTATTCTGCCAGTTCTTCAGTTCCTCGAGGATCAGCTCAATCGCCTTGTCGAGCTGTTGATCCGTGCCGCTGAATTCAAGGGCGGGATCGTTGTCGACCCGGACATCCGGTTCCACGCCGGTGCCTTCGATGATCCACTCCTTGCCATCCAGACCAAAGCGGGAAAATTCGGGTTTGTTGAGCGAGCCGCCGTCGAGGAAGGGCAGTGAGCCGCGGATGCCCACTACACCGCCCCAGGTGCGCTTGCCCACCAGTTTGCCCAGTTTCATCTGTCTGAAGCGGTAAGGGAAGAGATCACCGTCGGAGGCGGAGAACTCGTCGATCAGACAGATCTTCGGGCCCCACTGCATGCCGCCGGGATCGACCGAGGCCACGGTGTTGCGTGCGAAAGTGAACATGGTGATCTCGCGACGGAGCCGTTCGATGATCATGGGCGAGACGTTGCCGCCGCCGTTGCCGCGGTCGTCGATGATCAGCGCTTTTTTCTGCAGCTGGGGATAGTAGTATTTGATGAATTCGTTCAGGCCTTTCACCCCCATGTCGGGGATGTGGATATAGCCGACCTGGCCGCCGGTCGCCTCGTTCACCCGGGCGATATTGCTCTGAACCCAGGAGTAGTAATAGAGTTCCGCCTCATTATCGATCGGCACGACGGTCACCTCGCGGCTGTTGGCGGTGTTGGCGGCGCTGTTGAGGGTCAACTGCACCTGCTTGCCAGCCTTGCCGACGAGGGCTTCATAGAGGTTGGGCATCTCCGCCGTGGATTTTCCGTTGACGGCGAGGATATAGTCTCCCTCGCGGGCGTCGACCCCGATCTCGGTGAGGGGAGAACGGTTTTTGGCTTGCCAGTTTTCTCCTTTGAGGATGCTGTCGATGCGGAAATAACCGCTCCCGGGATCCTTGCTGATCCGGGCGCCGAGCAGGCCCAGTTTTATCCGCCGGGGTTTGGGCAGATCTCCGCCGCCGACGTAGGTGTGGCCGGCGCCAAGCTCGCCGATCATTTCGCCGATGAGGTAGGAGAGGTCGGCGCGGTGCTCCACAAAGGGGACCAGCGCTGCATATTTCTCCCTGACGGTGAGCCAGTCCACCCCGTGCATATTGGGAGCGTAGAAAAAGTCACGCATCTGCCGCCAGCTTTCGGTGAAGATTTGCTGCCATTCCGCCTTGCGATCAAGATTAACCTCCATGCCGTCGAGGTTGAGCTTGTCCTTGATTTCGATTTTGGCGGTCGGCAGATCGATGATGGCGTAGGCGGGACCCTGCTTGACGAGCATCTTTTTCTGATTGGCGGAGATTTCATAGCCGTCGATTTGACCCAGTTCCGTCTCCTTGAGCTCTTTAAGATCATAGAATAGCAGGAGGGGCTTTTCGTCTCTGCTGCCGCGGCGGGTATAGTAGAGTTTATCCGCCACGGAGGTCAGGTGACTGTAATTGGCGGGTTTGACCGGCAGACCGATAATGCGCTGCGCGAGCCCCTCGACGTCGATCCTGGAGGTGGTGATGGCGAAGGAATTCTCTTTCTTCTCCTCTTTTTTGCCCGTTTTGTTTCCGGCAGCAGCCGGCGCGCTTTCGCCGATCTGGACCTCGTCGCTTTTGGGCTCAAAGGGGGATTTCGTATCGCGGGCCAGGGTCATCATGTAGATGCGCGACATGTCGCGATAGATGTGGTTCCATTCGGTCTGGCTGTAGAGGGGATTAAAATCGCGGTCGGAGACGAAAAAGAGGTAGCGGTCGTCGCTGCTGAAGACCGGATTGGCGCAGTCAAACCAGCCGTCGCTGATCGGGGTTGTGGTTTTGGTGGCCACCGAATAGAGGTAGAGGCGCGGCATCATCTCCTCTTCGCTGCGGGTGTAGACAATCCACTTGTTGTTGGGCGACCAGGCATAGTCGTTGAATTCAAAGACCCGGGCGCTGTCGACGAGGGTGATCTCCCGGGATTCAATATCGACATACTGCAGACGCAGTTTTTTGTCCGCCCAGAGCAGCTTGCGGCTGTCCGGTGACCAGTGTGGCCGGTATTTGTAGACATCGCCGTTGCGGGTGATCTGCCGGGGAGCGGTTTTGCCCTCCTGGCTGAAGAGCCAGATTTCGTCCTCGCCGCTGCGATCGGAGATGGCGGCTATCCAGCGGCCGTCCGGTGACCAGCTGCTGCTGCGTTCGTGAATGCCGGGTGTGGCTGTGAGGTTGCGAATTTCGCCGTATTTGGCCGGGGTGGTGAAGAGATCGCCGCGGGCGCCGAAGAGGGCACGCTGTCCGTCGGGAGAGATTTCGAAATTAGCGATCGACTGGCTCACATCGAGGAGGCCTGAGCGGCTGGCGGCGAAATCCTCGGCGACAGTGATCGGGATGGCCGCGGCGGTGCCGGCGGTGAGATCGAAGCGGTAGATGGCGCCGCCTTTTTCAAAGACGATGGCGTCCGTGCCGAGGGAGGGGAATTTGATGTCATAATCATTGAAAAAGGTGAGTTGGCGTGTCTCTCCGCCCTCGGGGGTGCAGACGTAGAGGTTCATCCGTTTATTCTCATCACGGTCGGAGAGAAAATAGATCTTATCTCCCGACCACATCGGAAATATATCGGAGGCCGGATGGTCGGTGAGGTTGCGGGTCTCTTTGCTCTTCCGGTCATAGATCCAGATATCGTCGGCCATGCCGCCGCGGTAGCGTTTCCATGTTCTGAATTCGCGGAAGATGCGGTTATAGGCGAGCCGGTTGCCGTCTGGCGAGAAGGAGGAGAAGCCGCCGCGCGGGAGGGGAAGCTGTTCCGGCATTCCGCCGTTGACCGGGGCCAGATAGAGTTGTCCTTTAAAGTCATTGAACTCGCGCATGCGAGAGCGGAAAAGGATTTGCTGGCCGTCGGGAGTCCAACCCATGACGATGGTGTTGGGTCCCATGCGGTCGGAGACCTCATCACGATCGAGGGTGGCGGTCCAGGTCAGGCGCCGGGGCACGCCGCCCTGGGCGGGGATTAAAAAGACTTCCGTGTTGCCGTCGTACTGTCCGGTGAAGGCGATCTGCCGGCCGTCGGGAGAGAAGCGGGCGAACATTTCGTAGCCGTCGTGGCTGGTCAGGCGGCGTGCGATGCCCCCCTGCGTAGAGACGGTATAGAGATTGCCGGCATAGCTGAAAACGACCTGATCTCCATGGATGTCCGGGAAGCGGAGGAGAAGGGTGCCGGAGTCTGCGGCTTGGGTCATCGCAGCCGCTGCGATCAGGAACAGGATGAGGAGTATTCTTTTCATGGCATTTCCTTGTTTTGTCTGAGAGGTCCAGGGAGCGAAACCAAAACGAGGCGGGAGAGTGATCCGGTGCTCCTGTAGTGTATCTGAAGAACAGGGGTTGCCGGGCTTGCGGGAGCGCGCCAATGAAAAGCCCTGCTGTGTACTGAAGCAGCAGGGCTTTTATCGCAATGGTTCAGGCGAGAGGTCATTTTCGGCGATGGATGAGCCGGTTGTAAACCGTATCGAAGCCGCGCTTGATGCCTTGACCCAGTTGAGAGATCTTGACTGCGGGCATGGCTATTTTAGCGAGCACATTTTCCTCGAAATCCTTCACATTGCGGGAGATCTGGCGGACGTTGTCCACACTCTCCTCAATCATGAAGGTTTGACGCTGGACTGATTCGAGGATGCGCGCTGTTTTCTGTGTGATGATCGTGATATCGTGGCTGATTGGTGCGATATGGGGCCGTGCTTCCTCGGTCAGGCGCTGTACCGATTTGATCAGCCGGATGACGTAAAAGAGCGTCACGATCAAGGCAACCCAGGTCAGGACCATGACTGCGGCGATGACGACCACGCTGTACTCTAGCATGACAGGGGCACTCCTTCCGCGTTGGGGGTTACTTTTTGCCGAACTCCTTACGCGCGGCTAGCACACCTGCAGCGACCGCTTTTTCAGCCTTCACTTTTTTTTTTGCGACCTCTTCCTTGGTGTCGTAGATATAGCCTTTGGCCGTGTCGCCCAGCTCTTCTACTTTCTGGTTGGCGGAGGTGAGGAGCTCTTCGGCTTTGATGCGGGCGGTGGCGAGCTGTTCGCTGGCCTCTTCGCGCAGGGCCTGGGCCTTTTCGACTGCTTCGGTGATGATGGCGGAGGCACGGGAGCGGGCATCATGGTAGATGCGTTTGGAGCCCTCGACCGCCTCTTCGCTTTTACGGACGATATCGCCGCGCAGCTCTTTACCTGACTTGGGGGCGAAAAGCAGGGCCGCCAGGGCGCCCAGGGTACCGCCGATGAGCAGGCCTTTGAAGAAACTGTCGCGATCGAATCCACTCTCTGACATGGTGATTTCCTCCTGATAGTGATGATGAGATTATTGTGGCCGCAATCTTGTTATGGGCTGTTATGGATTGTCGGTTTATCAGGCAGCCCGGTCATAAGAACAGCCGGACCGCAGTGTAATATTACAATTAGCAAAATAAAAGCAAAAAGTCAAGACCCATTTTTGCGAATATGCGCTCTTATTATAACGCGCCCGGCGGGATTTAGATTCCATAAGTGTTCTGATTGGCGGTGCGAAAGGCAAAAAACTTGCTTTTCTCCCTTCCACGGGATATATTTAGCATCACTATCAACCGGCCCTTGAATCAAAAACAGGAATATCAGCGTGGAAGAGCAGCAGATGTACACCGCCATCGCGGAAGAGTTGAGCCTGGGTTGGAGCCAGGTCAAGAGCACGATCGAGTTGCTGGATGCGGACAACACCGTCCCCTTCATTGCGCGTTATCGCAAGGAGGCGACCGGAAGTCTGGATGAGGAGCAGATACGCGCCATCCAGGAGCGGATCAAATATATGCGCAATCTCGAGGAGCGCCGGCAGGCGATCCTCAAGAGCATCGAGGAGCAGGGCAAGCTGACGCCCGAGCTGGAGGCGGCCCTGCGGGCGGCTGACAAGCTGCAGGCGCTGGAGGACCTCTACCTTCCCTTCAAGCCAAAGCGCCGCACCCGGGCGACGATGGCGCGCGAGAAGGGGCTGGAGCCGCTGGCGCAGCTCATACTCGCCCAGGAGATCCTCAGCGGGGATCCCCTCGAGTACGCCCGGCAGTATGTGGATGCGGAAAAGGGGGTGGAGGATGCGGAGGCGGCGCTGGCGGGGGCGCGCGATATCTGCGCCGAGACGATCTCCGATGATGCGCGGGTCCGGCAGACGGTGCGCGAGCTGACCCTGGCCAGGGGTTTTCTGGCCTCGGAAGCCAGGGATCCCGACAACTGCAAGGAGTACGAGATCTACAAGCAGTTTTCCGAGCCGGTCAAGACCATTCCGCCCCACCGCATTCTGGCCATCAATCGTGGCGAGCGTGAAAATTTTCTGCGTGCGGAGGTCGAGGCGCCGGAGGCGGAGCTTGTGCTGGAGATCGAAAAACTCTACATAACCCAGCCGCGCAGCATCTTCACCGGAGAGCTGAAAATGGCGGTCGCTGACGGCTATCATCGCCTCATCGCCCCGGCGATCGAGCGGGAGATCCGCAATCTGCTCTCGGAGCGGGCGGATGAACACGCCATCCGCATCTTTGCCCAGAATCTGCGCGCGCTTCTGATGCAGCCCCCCCTGCGCGGCAAGGTCATACTCGGCATCGATCCCGGTTTCCGCACCGGCTGCAAGATTGCCGCTATTGACCGGACGGGCAAATATCTCGAAGGCGGCACCATCTATCCCCACGAACCGCAGCGGCGCTGGCGGGAGGCCAAGGAGACGATCAACGAGTTCATCGAGGATTATCAGATCGACATCATCGCCATCGGTAACGGCACGGCCAGCCGGGAGACGGAGAAGCTGGCCGCCGAAGTGATCGCGGAATGCGGCCGGCTGGTCCAGTATGTCATCGTCAGCGAGGCGGGAGCCTCGGTCTATTCCGCCTCGCCGGTGGCCAGGAAGGAATTCCCGGATCTGGAGGCTTCGCTGCGCGGCAACATCTCCATCGCCCGACGCCTGCTTGATCCCCTTTCCGAGCTGGTCAAGATCGATCCCAAATCAATCGGGGTGGGGCTTTATCAGCATGATGTCGATCAGATCCGTCTGGCCGAATCCCTCGATCAGGTGGTGGAATCGTGCGTCAACAGCGTCGGCGTCGATCTGAACACCGCCTCGGCCTCGCTGCTGCAGTACGTCTCCGGTGTCAATGGCCGGGTGGCGGAGAATATCGTCCGGTACCGGGAAGAGAGGGGAAAATTTACCGCCCGCGAGGAGATCAAGGCGGTCAAGGGGCTGGGCGAGAATGCCTTTGTGCAGGCGGCGGGTTTTCTGCGCCTTCCCGAGAGCGAGCGCTTTTTCGACCGGACGGCGGTTCATCCCGAATCCTATGCGGCTGCGGAGCGGCTGCTGCAGGAACTCAGCCTCGATGTGGCGCAGGTGCAGGAGAACGGCCGGCTGGTGAGCCAGCGGCTCAAGCAGAGCGGGCGCACCCTGGCCGAGCTGGCCGGGGTGTGCGGCTGCGGCGCCGAGACCCTGCAGGATATCATCGCCAGCCTGGAAAAACCCAATCGCGACCCACGTGATGAAATGCCCAGGCCGATCTTGCGCAGCGATGTGCTCACCATCGAGGACTTGAGCGAGGGGATGGTGCTCAAGGGAACCGTGCGCAATGTTGTCGATTTTGGAGCCTTTGTCGACATCGGAGTCAAGGAGGACGGTCTTGTCCATCTCAGCCGCATGGCGAAAAAGTTCGTCAAGCATCCCCTGGATATCGTCAAGGTCGGGGATGTGGTCGAGGTCAAGGTGATCACCATCGACCGGGAGCGGCATCGCATTGGTCTGAGTATGGTGCTGGATTGATGCCTGCCGGGAGGGTAAAAGAGGCGGCGGCGCTGCGGGTGTGCATTTTCACCAGTGTGCACCGCCCTTATGACGTGCGGGTGTTTCATCGTCAGGCGCGCAGCCTGGCTGAGGCGGGCCATGCGGTCACCCTTCTGGTCCATGCCCCCTTTACCCGTGAGCGGCGCGAGGGTGTGGAGATTATCGGATTGAAGCCGCCAGCAGGCCGCCTGGGGCGGCTCTTTTCCTCCTGGCGTTGGTTGCGCGCCTGTCTGCGCGAAACGGCTGAGGTCTACCATTTTCACGATCTGGAACTGCTGCCGGTCGGGCTGCTGCTCAAACTGTGGAGTCGCAGAGCGGTCATCTACGACTGCCACGAGAATTATCCGGAGGCCATCCTTGAACGGGCGTGGCTGCCCGGCTGGCTGAAGCCCCTGCTTTCGCGGCTGGTGGCCTGGTTCGAGCCGGCGTTGGCCCGTCATCTCGATGCGGTCATCTGTGTGGTTCCCGACCAGGAGGAGCGGCTGCGCCGCCGCGGCTGCCGCACGGTTATGGTGCGCAATTTTCCACGGCTCGAGATTTTTCAGCCGCCGGAACAGCCGGTGAGGCATGAGGAGATCATCTATCTCGGGGGGCTGAGCATCCCGCGCGGGGCGCGGATGCTGGTCGAAATCATGGCCGGGCTGAAGCAGAGTCATCCACGGGTCAGGTTGATCTGTCTCGGCCCTTTCAACGAGGCGCATGTGCGGGAAGAGGTGAGGCAGTACGCCCGGGAGCAAAGCGTCCATGATATCATCACTTACATCTCCCTGGTGCCGCATGAAGAGGTGGCGGAGCATCTGTATCGCGCCCGGGTCGGGCTGGTGCCCTGGCAGCCCCATCCCCAGCTGCTGAAGCTCTGCTATCCCAACAAGGTCTTTGAGTACATGGCCTGCGGCCTGCCGATCGTGGCCAGCGATCTGCCCGGGCTGCGCGAACTGATTGCGCCGGCCGGATGCGGCTATCTGGTCGAGGCGGATGAGGTGACCGCCCATGTCGCGGCGATCCGGCGGCTGCTGGACGATCCCGGTGCGGCGGAGGCGATGGGGAGGGCCGGTATGACCTATGCCCGCCGCCACTACAGCTGGGAGGAGGAGCGCAAGAGCCTCCTGCAGCTCTACAGCCGTCTGGGGGCGCAGCGATGATCCTGGCTGTGGAGCCCCCGGCCTATTTCCCGCCGCCAGCGGGCTGCGCCAAGCTTGCGGCCGCCGATGTGATCGTCCGCGCCGATACTTTTCGATTCAGCCGCAAGGAGGGTGTGCACAGGACCGCGATCAGAACCCTGACCGGACAGCGCTGGCTTTCGGTGCCGGTGCTGGGCAGCGGTGTGCCCGGCGCCCGCATCGCTGATCTCGCCATCGATGCCCGCCAGCCCTGGGCGGACGAACACTGGCGCGCCCTGGAGTACAACTATCACAATGCCGCCTACTATTACTACTATGCTGATGCGGTGGAGGGGATCATCCGCAGCGCCGGGAGTTCTCTCGCCGCACTGCTGACCGCGGCCGGCGGTTTCGCCTCCGGCAGTCTCGATCTCCGGGCGCAGATGATCTCCAGCAGCGGGCTCCCCGAAGTGTCGGAGCGTACCGGACGCCTCCTGGCCTGGGCTCAAGTTTGCGGGTGCGATCGCTATCTGATTCATCCCGGCGAGGCGGGGCTGCTGGATCTGCCGCGGCTGAAGGCGGCGGGCATCGGCCTGGTCACGCTTGATTTCACCGCAGCGCCCTATCATCAGCAGGTCCCGGGATTTTTACCCGGACTCTCTCTTCTCGATCTCCTCTTCAACGAAGGCCCGGCGGCTGCTGAGTATCTGCGGGCCAACACCCGGATTGCAGGTGCGGTATGATCGCCCGCTACTTGCACACGATGAAGCTGATCTGAATATTAAAAAATAGCGGGAGGCTTTATGTCCAAAGCGAAGCAGATGGAAAAGCTGGCCGGAGTGATCGACGGCGGCAGGGAAGAGGTCATCGCCCTGCAGCGCAGTCTGGTGGCCATACCCGCCCTGGCGCCCGAGAGTGGCGGGCAAGGGGAGAAGGAAAAGGCCGATTTTATGCGCAGCTGGCTGGAAAAAACGGGATTCGATGAGCTGCGCGAGCTGAACGCTCCGGATCCGCGCGTCTCCTGCGGTTATCGTCCGAATATGTTGTGCAAGCTCTACGGCGAGGAGCGCAGCCGCACGGTCTGGGTTCTTGCGCATCTTGATGTGGTGCCAGCGGGGGATCTGAAAAAGTGGAAGAGCCGGCCTTTTGAATTGAAAGTGGTTGGGGATGAGCTTTTCGGCCGCGGGACTGAGGACAACCACCAGGGGCTGGTCTCCGGCCTGCTGGCGGTCAAGGCTTTTAAAACGGCCGGGATCAAGCCCCCCTGCAATCTCGGCCTGGCCGTGGTCGCCGACGAGGAGACCTCGAGCCGCTACGGCCTGGAGTATTTGATGACCCACCATGCCGATCAATTCGGTGCGGACGACCTGGTCCTGGTCCCGGATGCCGGGGATGAAAAGGGGCGGCTGATCGAGATTGCGGAGAAGAGTATTCTCTGGCTCAAGGTGACCATCCTCGGCCGGCAGTGTCACGGCTCCACGCCGGAGCTGGGCAACAATGCGGCCCGCGCAGCGGCCCATCTGGTGGTCAGGATGGATAATCTGGAGGAGATCTTTGCCGCCAGCAATCCGCTTTTTGAGCCTCCCATCAGCACCTTCGAGCCGACCAAGCATGAGGCCAATGTGCCCAACATCAACACGGTGCCGGGCAAGGAGGTCTTTTATTTTGACTGCCGGGTCTTGCCGGAGTACCCCCTGGCGGAGGTGGAGAAAAAGATTCGGGCGATGGCGAAGGAGGTGCATGAACGTTTCGGGGTGAAGATCAGGCTCGAGTTTGCGCAGCGCGCTGAAGCGGCACCGCCCACGCCGGAAGGCGCACCGGTGGTTGTGGCCTTGAAGCGGGCGATCAGGGAGATCAAGGGCGTTGAGCCGCGCTGTG
This sequence comes from bacterium, assembly GCA_035388125.1. Lineage (GTDB taxonomy): Bacteria > Zhuqueibacterota > Zhuqueibacteria > Residuimicrobiales > Residuimicrobiaceae > JAKPUX01. The sequence continues at coordinate 11,317 of DAOOPF010000057.1, forward strand.
TGGGCATCGGCGGCGGCACGGTAGCTGCGATCTTTCGCCGCGCGGGCATTCCCGCCGCTGTCTGGTCCACGTTGATGGATACAGCGCACCAGCCGAACGAATCTTCCTTGATAACCAACACTCTGGAGGATGCCAAGGTGCTGGCGCATGTGATGCTCCACGCCTAGGCGGCCTCGAAAAAAAAGGCCCGCCGGATCGATCCGGCGGGCCTTTTTTTTCGGCAGAGATCATGAATGAGCTTTTTTGCGGCGGTTGAGACGGGAGTAGATGAACCATCCAACCAGAGCGGCCAGAAGCAGGAGCACGACAATATCCACCTGGTGCGAATAGGTCTGCACGACGGTCCAGTTTTCGCGCAGCTTCATGCCAAGAAGGAGGAGAAAGCTGTTCCAGATGGCGGCCCCTGCCAGGGTCGCTGTCAGAAAGGGGAGGAGGCGCATCTTGCCCATGCCCGCCGGGATGGAGATGAAGTGGCGGATTACGGGGATGAAACGGCTGATAAAGAGCGTGAGCGTGCCGCTGCGTTTGGCGAAAAACTTTTCTGTGAGCTCGAGGTCGTGACGGTCGAGGAGGAGGTACTTGCCGACTTGCAGCACCAGAGGTTTGCCTCCGTAATAGCCCATATAGTAGGAGAGGAGCGAGCCGACGATGGAGCCCACCGTGGTGGTCAGGATGGAAAGGGAGAGGTTCCATTTGCCATCGGCGACGAGAAAACCGACGAAAGGCATGACGGCCTCACTGGGGACGGGCGCCACCATGCTTTCGAGCATCATGAGCAGGGCCGCGCTCCAGTAGCCACCCGCATCGAGCAGTTTTATGGCCAGTTCGGAAATATACTCTGTGATCATCTTGTGTCTCCGGTTCAGGGTATTGATTTAGAGATAGTACGGGCATTGAGGCTGATCTGCGCATTTTCCCGCGGTCAGCCGCCAACTCTTTGATCGAGGATCCGTTTGAGTCCCGCGGAGCTGTGCGGCGACCATCCAAAGGCCTTGCGCCACACCTCGTCGCTTTCCATGCAGAGATAGACCGGCGTCTCTTCGCCGTGCGCCTTGATCCAGCGGTACATACGGGTGAACATTTCGATGCGCTGCGGCTTGAAATAGCGGAATTTGTGGTCCGCTCCGGGGAGCAGTTCGCCGAGGTAGATCCGCGACTCGGGATGGTTCTCCCGGATGATCTCGTCGAGGAAGGGGGGATAGCGCAGGGCGCCGAGGCTGATCCAGGCGATGTTGCAGGGTTTGATCCGGCTGAAGATCTGCTCGACCACCTCGCGGTAACCCTCTTCCCAGCCTTCGTGGCGGATCATGGGATCGAAATGAAAGCCGACCCAGAAGCCGGCCGCCTGAGCTTCGGCTGCTGCGTCGAGGCGGTCGGCGAGCGGCGGGGTATGCGGCTCTTCGCTGGCGACCATGGCGGCGGCGTTGACCGACCAGGAGACGACTGTGCGGCGGTCATGGGGCTGACGGATAAAGTGGGCGATGTGGGTGTTCTTGCTTTTGAGTTCAATGATGGCGTTGCGGCGCCGGCGGAAAAAACGCACCAGGTCGCTGCTCCAGGCGGTAAAGTGGTCGAAGGTCAGGCTGTCGGAGAGTTCGCCGGTGCCGATGCGGTAGAACTGGTCCGGGTGGGAGTCGAGCACCTGTTCGAGTTCGGCGAACATATCGTCGAGGTTGCAGTAGAGGGTGGTCATGGGGACGTTGAGGTAGCCCTGCAGGATGCAGTAGGAGCAGCCGAGATCGCATCCGGCGGCAATGTCAAGGTTTTGATAAAGGCAGCAAATATGCCGGGAGGTGCCCGGACAGTAGCGCAGAAAGGGGCCGCGCTGGCGGCTGAGCAGAATGCTCTTCAACGCAGGGGGATCCGGGAGGGCTTTCCCATCGGGGATGGTGATGCGCTCGACGCCGGGGAGGTTGGCGAGGATGCGCGCCGTCCAGGGGTTGTTCTGCACCGCCTCCTCGATATAGAGACGGGCGGGGATGAAGGGCTGATAGCGGGGGCTGTTCATGTCAGTTCCGTCAGCTGATCGACCAGGCCGCGCGCCAGCATCTCCTGGAGGGTCTCGAGACGGGCGGTGTATTCAGCCGGGGTGGAGAAGGACAAGTCGATGGTGTACGTTTCGCCGGCGAACCAGGGGGTCGGTCGCAGGTGGAGTTCGGGGGGCAGTTTGGCGGCGCGGAGCAGCTCCTCGAAGCGGGCAAGGGTGGCGCTGTATTCGGGATAGCGCCATTGCATGAGCAAGCTCTTGAAACGATCGGCTTTTTGTGACGGGGTGAGGGCTTGCTCGTCGAACAGGCTCATGCAGGCGGGCTCTTCGAGGAGCCCGGGCAGGGTGGTCGCCTTCATTCGAGCGATATCGGAGAGTAACAGCCAGAATTCGCGCTGCCGGTTTTTGCCAAGCCGGAGAGTTTTGTTGAGATGCCAGAAGGCCAGGCGTTCCGCCGGTTCAGCTGCGGCCAGTGTGCCGGCCGTTTCGATGCCGAGCTCATCGGCGGCCAGGGCGGCCTGCAGCTCCGGTTCGAGCAGGCGCAGGGGGGCATAGAGGCCGAAGAGTTTCGGGTTGGGGGCCAGGCCCATCAGGGGGAACCAGGCGCGCAGGATCTCCTCCATGCCGAGGGAGAAGGCGCCGGAGAGTACGGCGATGGCATGGGAGGCCTCGAGCGGCGAGAAGGGGCGCAGGGCGGCTTTTAGCTGCACCAGCCAGCGATAGACCTGCAGATCATCCCAGTCTCCGGGAAGAATCATCGCCGGGATATGGCTGAGGCCTGCAGCTGCGGCGGCCTGGAGGCGGCGGAATCCCGTGACCGGGCGGTAATGTGGTGCAAGGGGCTCTTCACCGGCGCGCATCGCCGGGCGGAGCTGCAGGTGAATGGGCTCTACAACGCCGATTCGGGCGACCGAACGCATCAGGAGGGGATCCACCCTCCCCGGGAGCAGCTGAAAAAAGCGGTCCTCAGAGTCGATTTCGGCCAGAGCGGTTTCCAGACAGGTGTACTTCATGGTGTCCTTTCAATAGAGAGGAATAATGTAGCGATAATCAGGCCTTTATTTCAAGTCTTTTCATACGGTTTGGCGCTTTTGTGGCGATAAATTCCCTTGACAATTTTGTTAATTATTAGTAAGATAAACTGAGGCGGGCCCGAAAAGCAGTATAAATTATAACAAGGAGGCGTCAAATGGCTTTCGATAGTAAAGGCACCTTGAACAAAGTCATGCTCATCGGAAGACTGGGCGCAGATCCAGAACTGAAGTACACCCCCGCCGGAGCCGCCGTTTTGACCTTCAGTCTTGCGACCAACACCTCATGGAAAGATCAGGAGGGAAAATCGCAGGACAAGACCGAGTGGCATCGTGTGGTCGCATGGCGCAAGCTGGCCGAAGTGATCAACCAGTATGCCAAAAAGGGCAGCAAGGTCTACGTGGAAGGCAAAGTGATAACCCGGTCATGGAACGACAAGGACGGCACCAAGCGGTACACCACAGAGATTCAGGCGGAATCCATTCAGCTGCTGGACAGCCGGGGTGACCGGGAGAGTGTGGAGCCGGTGGACGCGCCCCCGCCGGGCGAGGCGGATTTCAATGGACAGGGACAGCACGCCGAGAACGAAGTCAACGACGATTTACCTTTTTAATTGCAGCCTCCGGTCGGGACGGTGGGAATTGTGAACGAATCGGGCTGGCTTGAGTGTGAAAAATCCAAGGTCCTGAGCGGCTTTGGATTTTTTTTTCCGCTGCGTCATATCAATCCCAACAGGTGAAGAGATGCCAAATAAAACATACGATCCGGTGCCGCTGATACGCGCGGCATTCGCCGCCAGCGCAGGGGCCAAGGCACTCTATTCCCATTTTCAGGTCGGCGCGGCCCTGCTCTGTGCGGATGGCGGAGTCGTGACCGGCTTCAATATCGAGAGCAGCTCCTACGGCCTGACGATCTGCGCCGAACGGGTGGCGATGTTCAGGGCGCTCTCCGAGGGCAAGAGCCTTTTCACCGCCATCGCCATTGTTTCGGGCGGCCGCAACTGGTGTCCGCCCTGCGGCGCCTGCCGGCAGGTGCTGTGGGAATGGGCCGGGGAGATCGATGTGATCCTGGCCCGCAGCGAAGAGGAGTTCAAGGTTCTGACACTGAGCGAGCTTTTACCGCATGCCTTTGACAATGGATACCTGCCCAATGCCTGACGAGAAGCAAAACGCCCCCTGCCTGATCATCGGGATCGCCGGTCCCTCCGGATCAGGCAAGAGTTTTATCGCCGAACAGATTCTGGCCTCGCTGCCTGACCAGCGGGGTGTCCTGCTCTCGCAGGATGATTATTATCGCGACCGTTCCGATCTGACCCTGGAAAAGCGCCAGCTGATCAATTATGATCACCCGGACGCCGTCGAGTTCTCCCTGCTGGCCGTGCATTTGCGGGCGCTGCGCGCGGGCCGGGCGATCGAGCATCCCCTGTATGACTTTGCCGTGCACAATCGCAAGGTGGAGAGCGCCCAGGCCGGTCCGGCGGATCTGGTGGTGGTCGATGGGCTGCTGCTCTATGCGGTGCCGGAGATGCTGCCGCTTTTCGATCTCAAGATTTATGTGGATACGCCGCTGGACATCTGTTTCATCCGCCGGCTCCAGCGCGACGTTCTCGAGCGCGGCCGTACCATGGAGTCGGTCATCCAGCAGTTCTGCACGACGGTGCGGCCGATGTTCATCGAGCACGTGCTGGCAAGCAGGTCGCAGGCCGATCTGGTCCTCTCGGGTGAGGTTCCGGTCGAGGAGGTGCTGCCGAAGATCCTGCAGCGCATACAGGCCCTGAATCCCGACCTGCGTCCGGACCAGCACGGAGCGGAGGATAGCAGCCGAACCTGGCAGGAACTGCTCATGACGGAGCACGCTCTGCTGCTGCGCGGTCTGAATCTGCTGGAGCATGAGGCCGCCGCTGCGGCGCAGAGGAGTGAAGAGCGGGGCCGCCTGGAGAAAATCCTCAATTTTCTGCTCTCCTTTGGCGACCGCATACATAATGTCAAGGAGGAGAACCACCTCTTTCCGCTGATGGTTGAGAACGGGATTCCGCAGGAAGGGTTGATCAAGGAGATGCTGCTGGAGCATGAGGCGGAGCGGGAGTTGATCGCGCGGGCGATGGCGCGGCTGGGCAAGTGCGGGGCGGCCGAGCAGGCGGCGCTCGCCGGCCACTTGCGCAGCTACTGCCAGAAGAGGCGCGACCATATCCGGCTGGAGAATGAAAAGCTCTATCCCCGGGCTGCGGAGGTGCTCTCGGCGTCTGATATTGAAAAGATGGTCGGTGATTTTGCCAAAGTGGAAGAGCGCTCGCTCTATCCCAACTCCGTCCGCCATTTTGCCAAACAGCTGGCGCAGTGGGAGCAAACCTGAGGCGTGCCGGTCAATTAACAATCAGGAGTGGAGCATGTTAAGTATCGTCCCAAAGGATACCGGGTGGATTGAAGTGATATGCGGCAGCATGTTCAGCGGCAAGACCGAGGAGCTGATCCGCAGGCTGCGTCGCGCCCAGATCGCCCGGCAGAAGGTGGCCATCTTCAAGCCGGTGATCGATGACCGCTATTCGACCGAGCATATTGTATCGCATGATGAAGGTCGTTTGCCCTCGCTGCCGGTCTCTTCGGCCCGGCAGATTCTGGAGCAGGCGGGTGATGCCACAGTGATCGGCATTGATGAAGCTCAGTTCTTCGGGCCGGAGCTGGTCGACGTCTGCCAGGAGCTGGCGGACAGCGGCAAGCGGGTGATCGTCGCCGGCCTGGACCAGGATTACATGGGCAGGCCGTTCGAGCCCATTCCGCAGCTGCTGGCGGTCGCCGAGTATATCACCAAAACCCTGGCCATCTGCGTCAAGTGCGGCAATCCCGCCAACCGGACGCAGCGCCTGAGTCATGACTCCGCGCGGGTGGTGGTGGGCGCGCGGGATATGTACGAGGCGCGCTGCCGCTATTGTCATGAGGTTTTCGCGGCTGATGACGAGGACAAAAAGGAGTGAGAGGCGACCTCATTGGATAAGCTGTTGAAGGAAAAGATCGGGGAGGCGCTGGCGGTTCTCCAGCCCAGGTTGAGGGAGAAGCCGCGGGTTGCGATCATTCTCGGATCGGGATTGGGCCGCTTTTCCGATCTGATTCCGGATGCGACGCAGATCGACACGGCGGAGATCCCCCATTATCCGCATTCGACCGTACCGGGTCATGCCGGCCGCTGGTTCGCCGGCCGTCTGGGCCGGCTGCCGGTCGTCGCTGTACAGGGCCGGGTCCATTTTTATGAGGGATACACCCTGGCGCAGGTCACTTTTCCGGTGCATCTGCTTGCGAGTCTGGGCGTGGAGACGCTCATCGTCACCACCGCCAGCGGGGGGCTTAATCCCGGTTTCGCCGCCGGTGATCTGATGCTCATCACCGATCAGCTCAACTTTACATTCAGCAATCCCCTGGTGGGCCGGCCGGAGGATCAGCTCGGTCCGCGTTTTCCGGATATGATGCATTGTTACGATCAGGGGCTGCTGGCAATAGCGCGGGATGCGGCTTCGGGATTGGGGCTTCAGCTGCGTGAGGGGGTTTTTTGCTGGGTGACCGGCCCGGCCTATGAGACTGCGGCTGAGGTGCGCATGCTGCACCTGCTGGGAGGGGATGCCGTCTCGATGTCGACGGCTCCGGAGGTGATCGTCGCGCGGCAGCGTCATCTGCGCGTGCTCGGCATCTCGCTGATCACCAATCCGGGCACGGGGTTGTCGCCGGCCAAGCTGACGCATGAGGAGGTCACCGCCACCGCGAACCAGGCGGGGGAGAGGATGGGACAGCTGCTTCTGGAGGTCGCCCGACGTCTGGAGCAGGAGCCGGCCCGACCGGAGCGGGCTGGCCGCGGAGCGGCAACAGCGGGACTGGAGGCGGGCGGATGATTTACTGAAAAATATTGACATTATTACGATAATTACGTATATTTATCAGCTTGGCATTTTGGCGTGTTCGTCTAGGGGTCTAGGACGCTGGCCTCTCACGCCGGTAACACGGGTTCGAATCCCGTACACGCTACAAAATTCAAGTGCTGCACAGCAAGATGTTCTCTGAACATAACGCGCCCGTAGCTCAACTGGATAGAGCATCTGGCTACGGACCAGAAGGTTGGGGATTCGAGCTCCTCCGGGCGCGCATTTTTTGGGAAGGCTCTCCTCATGCAGGATCATGCAGCCTGGATGCGGCTCGCGCTTGCCGAAGCCAGGAAGGCCCTGAATAAGAATGAGGTTCCGGTCGGTGCCGTTGTGGTGTATGAGGGCCGGGTCATTGGCAGGGGGCACAATCTCATCGAATCCCTGCAGGATCCCACCGCGCATGCGGAGATGCTGGCCGTAACTGCCGCAGCCAATACTCTCGCCTCCTGGCGGCTGGATCAATCCATCCTGTATGTCACCCTCGAACCCTGTATGATGTGCACAGGCGCGATCTTGCTCGCCAGGATTCCGCTGATCGTGTATGGTGCGGCTGATCCCCGCTACGGAGCCTGTGGCAGTGCGCTGCAGATGACCGACGGCAGCAATCTGGATATTCAGGCCCGGGTTGTCGGCGGGATCATGAAAGATGAGTGCAGTGCGCTGCTGAAGGAGTTCTTTCGCAAGTTGCGTCAAAACTAAGCCCGTTTTTCCAGCGCTGAGCGGGCGGCGCATTTCAGGAGAGGTGCCGGAGCGGTTGATCGGGGCGGTCTCGAAAACCGTTGTGCCCTTGCGGGTACCCAGGGTTCGAAT
>DAOOPF010000058.1:0-18789 GCA_035388125.1 bacterium
TCACGAGCGGCATGTACATCTACCGCATCGAAGGCCAGTTTGGCGTCAAGAGCCAAAAATTGATGTTCCTGAAGTAAGCGCGGCTCTTTTCGGCCCGAAAGGGATGGACCATCCGGTCCATCCCTTTTTTTATTGCCACCGTGTTTTTCTCTTGCCAGTAAAGCGCGAATTTCCTAAAATGGGAGCATCAAACCGGAGAGAGGACCATGAGGAGAATTGATCTGTTCGTGTTGCTGGCGATCACCGGGCTGACGGGCTGTTCCCGCCAGCTGCCACCCGGACGGGTTGCCGCCTGGCAGCCCGGCCAGCCGCTGGCGGGTGCGCAGCTCACCCTCTATTACGATCCGGCTGCGCCCGGCGCCATACTGGCCGCCGAGGCCGGCCTCACGGCCGAACTGTTGATCGTACGCGCACCGCAGCCGCCGGTGCGGACAGAATTGCCGATGACCAATAAAAACGGGGTCTGGCGGGCCCGCCACCTCCTGCCGGCCGAAGGACAGTTCTTCCTGCTGCGCTTTTACTCGGGGGAAAAAGAGGATAACAACGGCGGCCGCTACTGGGAAAGCATCATTTACGGCAGGGAGATGCGCCCCGCCCGGGGAGCCCATCTCCAGAAAAGCCTTCTCCTGCAGCAGGGGGGGATTGAAGGATTCTCCTGGCGTCAGGAGCCGGGCGAGGCGGAGACGGAGCTGGAGGCCGAGCTGGCCATCTATCCCGACAATCTGGAAGCAAAAACAGCGCTGTGGGATCTGCTGCTGCGCCGCTACCCGCTCGCGTCGACCCGGACGCGCGTGCGCAATGAGCTGCGCCAGGTCTATGAGAGCGCGGGGGGCGACGAAGAGATCCTGGCGGCTCTGCTCCCCTTCTTCTTCCGCACCGGTCAGGAGTATATCGCCCGGCAGATCGTCGCCGAGTCGGTCGCCCTGCTGCCGCGCGGCCCTGTCGCCGCTGCTGCGCGCCGCTGGGAGATCGGGCAGGAAAATGATGCCATAAAAAAGGCCTCGCTGATCGAGGCCTATAATGCAGAGTTTCCGCAGCGGGCGTTGCCGGCGCAGCAGCCCTGACTTCTTATTATATGACGGCGCCGTTACAGGTTTGACCCGCAGAAGGCTTGCTGTGGCAGAAGGAGCACCGCCGGGCAGCCGCACAAGCGCCCGCACAAGTTCAGGTCAGCGCAAGCCGGCCGCAGCAGCGCCGTCAGCGCCAGCTCAGGGCAGCGCAACGCGGCCGCGGCTGCGCTCCCGGGGATCCGCCCCGGCCGCCAGCGGCCGTATCACAAAGCTGTGTTTGTATTCTCTCTCCTGCAGCAGATACTGCTTGTGCGGCCACGCCCCCCACGAGTCGTCACCGCCCACACCCATTTGACCATAATCGATATTCAGACACACTTCGTCCCGCCGCACCAGGTCGGTCGGGTGGATCGAGCCGCGGCTCTTCTGGGTCAGATCCTCGCTGCTGTAATGGAGGGCCGAGAAGCAGAGCGGGCCGATGAAAAGCAGCCCGGCACCCTCCGCATCGGTCACCGCCACCCAGCGGGTGCCGGTGCGGTAGCCCATCTCCTGCGGGGAGACATAGGGTTCGACAAAATCATCCACGCCTGATTCGTAGAGGCCGACAAAGGCCGAACCCCTGCGGTCGCTGTAATTCTCGTGCGGTCCGCGGCCGAACCAGCGCACGCGCTCAAAACCGGCCGGCATCGCCAGGGCCATGCCGTAGCGCGGCATCTCCGGCAGCTTTTCCTCCGCCGCGGTGAAATGGCGTTCTACCTGGATCTCACCGTCACCCAGCACCGTATAGAGGATTTTTTCCCGGCCGACAGCCGGCAGTTCATAGAGAATGTCGACGCGCACAGCGATGATCCCCGCCTTTTTCACCTTCACCGGCATGGTCTGGAAGCCGAGCAGCTTGCGCTCCCGGCTGGCGGTGCGCCAGGGCAGGCAGCGGCTGTCCATGCGGTTGCCGAAATCGTTGTCGGTGGGCGGCCGCCAGAAATTGGGGACCGGCGCGGTATGGAGGAGCTCCCGCCCGGCTGCAGAAAAAGAGGTCAGCAATCCGCTGCTCTTGTCAAAGCGCGCACTGAAATTCACCCCCTGAATATCCAGGGCCTGCTTGTTCTCTTTCAGCTTCAGGGCCGACCCTTTGGCCTTGACGGCCTCCACAGCAACCCGGGGCAGGGGCAGCTCGAACTGCCCGGCAGCCTGGATATGGCCTCCGGGAACGAGGGGCTGCTCGGCGCGGGTGCGCGCCTCAAGGGTCAGGAAATAGCCGGCATGGGGGAGGGTGGCAAGAATGGGCAGCGGAATGCGCACTCGGGCGGACTGGCCCGGCGCCAGATCGAGGGGATCGAGCGCCCCTTCGGCAATGGTCCGCCCGTCGAGTTCCAGCCGGTAGTGGAAATCAAAACCGCTCAGCGGGATAAAGCTGTAGCCGTTGCGGATCTCGACCTCACCATCCATAAGATTAACCGCCTCGAACTTGATCGATTGGTAGACCTTCTTCACCTCCTGCAGGGCGGCATGAGGGGAGCGGTCGGGGCAGACCAGGCCGTTGCAGCAGAAATTGGCGTCGGAGGGCGGGCCCCATTCGCCACCGAAGGCCCAGTATTTGCGCCCATCCGGGGTGGTGCGGGCGAAGCCCTGATCGACCCAATCCCAGATGCAGCCGCCCTGGAGCTGGGGATGGGCCTCGATCACATCCCAGTAATCCTGCAGATTGCCGGTGGAGTTGCCCATCGAGTGGGCGTATTCACACTGGATGAGTGGACGGCTCTGCGGTTTGGAGGCATACTCCAATAAATGTTCGATCCGTTCGTACATCGGACAGTAGATATCGGTGTTGCTGCGCAGCTCGGCGCGCTCGTAATGGACGGGCCGCGAAAGGTCACGCGATTTCACCCAATTGTAAGCGGCGGTGAAGCATACCCCGTCACCGGCTTCGTTGCCGAGCGACCAGATGATCACCGAGGGATGGTTCTTGTCGCGTTCGACCATGCGGCTGACACGGTCCACATGCATGGCGATCCAGTCCGGATTGTTGCCGAGGGTGCGTTCCGGCTTGTAGCCCATGCCGTGCGACTCGATGTTGGCCTCATCGATGACATAGAGACCGTATTGATCGCAGAGCTCGTACCAGCGCGGGTCGTTGGGATAGTGGCAGGTGCGCACGGTATTGATGTTATTCTGTTTCATGAGCTGGATATCGCGCACCATCGAGGCCTCGGAGATGACGTGGCCGGTATATTCGTCGTGCTCATGCCGGTTGACTCCCTTGAGCAGCACGGCGGCGCCGTTGACCAGCAGCAGGCCATTTTTAATCTCGACCTTGCGAAAGCCGACCTTGCAGCCGACCGTCTCGGCCGCAAGCCCAGCGGCATCCCTGAGGGTCAAAACCAGGCTGTAGAGGTTGGGACTCTCCGCTGACCAGTGCAGGGGAGCGGGAAGGCGGTGGTAAAAGTTGACCGTCGCCGTCGTTTTACCCTTCATATCGACCTTTTGCGCAGCCTGATAGACCGGCTTCCCCTGCGCATCGGTCAGGGCCGCTTCGATGATGTGGAGATCTCGCGTTTTCTTAACTTCCACGCCGAGCAGTTCCACATCGACCGAGAGGAGGCCGTCCCGGTAGAGGGAATCGAGATCAGCCCTGGCCCAAAAATCGCGGATGCGCGTCTTCGGGGTGCTGTACAAAAAGACATCGCGCTCGATACCGCTGATGCGCCAGAAATCCTGGCACTCAAGATAGGAACCGTCCGACCAGCGATAGACCTCGAGGGCGACCGTGTTTTCACCCGGCCTGAGGTATTTGGTGATATTCCATTCCGCCGGGGTCTTGGCATCCTCGCTGTAGCCCGCCATCTCCCCGTTGATCCAGATATAAAAGGCCGACTTGACCGCGCCGAAATGAATAAAGACCTCGCGGCCGGCCCAGGCCTCCGGAATGGCAAAAGTGCGCAGGTAGGAACCGACCGGATTGAGATCGTGCGGCACCTGCGGCGGTTTGGGATCCGTCGTCCACTCATAGGGGATGTTGACATAGATGGGCTGGCCGTAGCCCTGCAGCTCCCAGTTGGAAGGGACCTGGATCTCTTTCCAGCCGCCGGCATCGAAACCGGCTTTGTAAAAATCGAGGGGGCGGTCGGCGGGTTTGCTGACCCAGTTGAATTTCCATGGACCATTCAGGCTCTGCACCCAGGGCGAGTGCATGCGGTCGTTGGCGATAGCGGCGGCCGCATCGGTGAAGGGTGCGCAGGTGACGTGCGGTGCCTCCTTGTTGATGCCGAATACCGCCGGATTTTCCCAATCCAGCAGTTGTGACCAGGCCGCATCCAGGCCGGTGAACGCAAAAAGCAGGGCGTAACAGAGCACAAACTTGTTCATCTTCACCTCTCGTCAATATAATCTTTTGCCGCGGACCTCTGCCGGTCCCGCGGCCTCTTAAGGTATAGTTTTTCTTTTGAAAATAAAATCATTATTTTGTGGCGGGAATGGGAAAAATCTCCTATATTCTGTCAGATCCGTCAGGGGGGTGATATACTAAAATCGATGGAAAGGACCTCCATGGCCGCTCCCCCGCCCTCATCTTGCTATGATCTGAAATCCGTCCAGCTCCCCTATCTCTCCGGGCTGCCGCTCCGCCTTATGGTTTGGATCCTCGAGAGCCCTGCCGGGAAGCTGCTCATCCCCCAGCTTTTCAAATCCGCCGGCATCGCCTGGCTGCGCAAGCAAAACTTTGCTGAAGCTCCGCTCACTTTGCCGCTTTACCGGACCAGCCAGACTGCGGGCCCCCGCCAGGAGAGCATGCCCGCGCTCCCGCCGGCGGCCGCCCCGGGCTTTCACTTCAGCACAACCGCCGACTATGCCAAAGCCTACCGCGAGGGCGTGACCGATCCGGAACAGACTGCCGCCCGCATTCTCGACGGTATCGACGCCAGTGAAGGGGGCGATCAGCCCCTGCGCGCGATCACCGCCAGCTATACCGACGAGCTCTTGCGGCAGGCGCAGGAATCGGCCGGGCGTCTGCGCGAAGGACGGCCGCGCTCCATTTTCGAGGGGGTTCCGGTGGCCGTCAAGGAAGAGTTCGATGTCGTCCCCTATCCCACCACGGTAGGCACCGCTTTTCTCGGCAGGGAACCGGCAGGCAGGGACGCCACGGTGGTGGCGCGCATGCGCGCCGCGGGGGCGTTGATCATCGGCAAGGCCAACATGCACGAGATCGGCATCGGAGTGACCGGGCTAAATCCTGTGCACGGCACCCCGCGCAATCCCTACGCCCCCGGCCATTATACCGGCGGGAGCTCGAGCGGGCCGGCCGCCGCGGTGGCCGCCGGACTCTGCCCGGTCGCGATCGGCGCGGATGGCGGCGGATCGATACGCATTCCCTCCGCCTTTTGCGGCATTGTCGGACTCAAACCGACTTTCGGCCGCGTCAGTGAAGTCGGGGCCTGGCCGCTCTGCTGGAGCGTCGCCCACGTCGGTCCCCTCGCCGCCAGCGTCGAGGACGCCGCCCTTGCCTATGCCGTCATGGCCGGTCCTGACGAAAAAGACCCCAATACCCTGCACCAGCCGGGCCAGGATTGGAGCGACTGGGACCGGGCCGACCTGAGTGATCTCACCCTCGGCATCTACCCGGAATGGTTCCGCCATGCCCAGCCGGCCATCGTCGCCGCGTGCGAGGCGCAGCTGCAGCGTTTTACGGCTCTCGGCGCGCGCGTGGTGGAGATCGTCATCCCTGATCTGGAGGCGGCGCGGGTGGCCCATTCCATCACCATCGCCGCGGAGATGGCCCAATCCATGGAGGCTTCATACCCGGAACATCACCGGCAGCACGGCCGCGATGTCCGCCTCAACCTCGTCCTGGCGCGGGCGATGACCGCGCGCGACTATGTGATGGCGCAGCGGGTGCGCGCGCGGCTGGTCCACCATCTCGAAAAGGCCTTCCGCCAGGCCGATCTCATTCTCTCCCCGGCGACCGGCATCACCGCGCCGCCGATCCCGCCCAAAGCCCTGAAAGGCGGCGAATCCGATCTGACCAGGCTGGTGGAGATCATGCGCTTCGCCACGCCGGGCAACCTGGCCGGTTTGCCGGCCATCTCCTTCCCGGCGGGATATGATCCGGACGGTCTCCCCATCGGCATGCAAGCCATGGGCAAACCCTGGCAGGAGATAACACTGCTCCGGCTGGCCCTGGCCGCTGAAAGAGAGATCACACGGCATAAACCGCAGCGCTATTATCCGATCCTGCCGGTCTCTTGAGCCGCCGCCCTGCAAGGCCGGACTGCGGTTTTGCCGGTTCCTGATTCGTGATTCCGGCCTGACACCCTTTGCTCCCGGGCCGATCGAAACGGCAGAATCGTATGCTAACGGTCAATGCCGCTTTCTGACGCCGCATTATATCGTGTTTGTGTCATCACCCCCTCCTCGTCACTGATCAGAGGATGAAGAAGGGGATCGCCGAGAATCTCCTCCACACGCCGCGGCACGCCATCGATGAGGATCATGTTCACCAGCAGCCGCACACCGTGGCTGTAATCGACATAGCGGCTGATATGGACATCGGTGAGGGGCTGGATCGGTTGACCGTCCGGCTTGTGCCAGCCATAGATGACGACACGCCCGAACCTCCCCCACCCAGCCAGGCGCGTGCTGAGCACGACATCCTTCTTGTGCCCGGCGGTGAGGGCGCCGCGTCGCCCCTCCACCGCCGCCCATTGGCTCTCAATATCCTGCTGGTGCTGCATAAAAGTTGCAGGCAGTTCGTTGCGGCTGCCGACGGGTGGAATGGGCTGCGGCGCCAGTTTGACCGCGGCGGCCTGATAGAGGGCATCGACCAGCTTGCGGGTGGGCAGAATGGCCCCGAAAAGGTCGGCCGCCCTCTGCGCGGTAGAGGGCGTCATCGGCATGCGGACAAAATCGGCATCCGAACCGATCGCCAGATAATCGGGCAATGCGGCAAACACGACCTGGTGGGAATCCCCGGCCGCATCGGCCCATTTTTTTTCAAGCAGGACCGGGCGGCGCAGGAAATCGGGGAGGTTGCCCAAGTGCAGTTCCTGCCAGATCGCCTCCTCGCGGGCCTCCACAGAGAGAGAGTCTACCCGCGCGATAAATTGCGATCCCGTCAGGGCATCCACTGCACGCGCGGGCAGGGCCAGGACGGGCAGGAGCTGACTGCCCGAACCGATCCATTGTTGGTAGGCCGGCTCGCTCCAGTACCGGTATCCCCGATTTTCAAATTCAGTTCCGGCCAGGACGGCATGGATCAGGCCGTTGCGCGCCACCTGCTGGGTATGCCAGATCCCGCGGTGCGGATTCTCCTTCAGAAAGAAGCGGATGCGCCCGGCCAGGCCGGTCCAGCGCTGAAAGGCCGTATCCCGCTGGGCAGTGAATGAATAGTATCGGGCCAGGTCGCGGAGCATGCGGCCGCCACGATGCCAGGTGCCGCCGCTGTCAGAGACCACACGGCGGCCATTGAGAAGGGCGAGGCTGTCGTTGTAGGCGAAGAGGGCCAGCACGCGGCCTGGGTCTCCTCCCAGCCAGCGCGCCAGCGGCAGGGCGCAGCGGCTCTCGTAGCCGTAATTGCTGTCGAGAAAAGCGATACGCTCCACATACACGGGAATTTCAGCGTGCTGGTCGAGGAAACTGAAGATGAAGCGGCCGCCGCCGCTGTGGCCGGTGAGCATGATGCCTGGATTGTGGACCCGGAAAATCTGCCGCAGGCTGTTGACCAGGTTGACAATCTGCGTCCCGTGATCGGCGGGATGCGCCGTATTCCACGCCGGCCAGCTGCGCTGCCGGGTCTGCAGCAGCACGAGCACGGGGGTAAAGGGCGGATCCAGGGCGCGCAGAAAACGGATCTGAGCGCCGACATGCTGAATATCATAGTGCCAGTCGTCGCCAGGTTCGAGCCGCTTGCCGAAGGTCTGGTCGAGGGTGTTGCCGTTCGGCAGGGCATAAAGGACGAGCAGCAGCGGTTTGCCGGAGGCCAACGGGACCGGGGCGTTGATGTGGACAAAAATATCCTTCCCGAATTCAAAGCTGAAGATCTGCTCGCCATCGGCGCGGCCGGGCTGAAAACAGGGCCAGAGGGATAGTGCGGCCGGAACAGTGCCGCTCCCGCCGGCGAAGCCGTCGGGCTGTACAAAAGGCTGGAGGCGCACGCTCTCTGCAGGAGCATTCACCTCCCCGGCGCCCGCCCGGCCGGCGATGAGGCCGGCCAGGAGCAGGGCAAGTAGTACTGCTCTACTTAAATGCATAGTATCCGCTTTTATTTTTTCGTCATCCTGAGTACCGGCCGGCTGCACTCCTGGAGCCCTCCGGCCGGAAGGCCTGTTGAGAAAATATACTAAAAATTTCTTGCTTTTAGGACCGGATTTGGGTAAAATTGCGGAAATCTGTTGACCAATGAAAAACCGCGCAAAGGAGAATGGATGGCCAAAACCAATGAGAGATGGGGTTCGCGGGTAGGACTTATTCTGGCCATGGCCGGCAATGCGGTCGGCCTCGGCAACTTTCTCCGCTTCCCGGCCCAGGCGGTGCAGAACGGCGGCGGCGCCTTCATCATTCCCTACCTGGTCTCATTCCTGCTCATGGGGATTCCGCTCCTGTGGATCGAATGGGCAGTCGGCCGCTTCGGCGGCCAGTTCGGCCATCACTCCGCCCCGGGGATGATGGAGAGGATCGGCAAATCCTGGTGGTGGAAGTATGTCGGGGTTTTCGGCATCTTTACCAATCTCGCAGTGGCGGCCTATTATGCCTATATCGAATCCTGGACTCTGGGCTACGTCTGGTACTCGCTGACCGGCGCTTTCGCTGGGCAGAGCGCGGAGCAGGTTTCGCACTTTTTCAGCGCCTATCTCAACCTCGGCAGCGGTCATTTTCTGAATATATCCGGCCCCGCCATCCTCTTTTTTCTGATCACGATTTCCATCAATATCTACATCCTCTCGCGCGGCCTGGCGAAAGGGGTGGAGATCGCCAGCAAAATCGGCATGCCCCTGCTGCTCCTCTTCGGCGCCTTTCTGGCGGTGCGCGCCCTCACGCTCAATGCCGGTGAGGCCGGGGCGGTCAACAACGCCCTCGAAGGGCTCAATTTCCTCTGGCAACCGCAGTTTGACTCGCTCACCAATCCCAAGATCTGGCTGGCTGCGGCGGGACAAATCTTTTTCACCCTCTCGGTCGGGATGGGCACGATCCAGTGCTACGCCGCCTATCTGCGCGAAAACGACGACATCGCCCTCAACGCTGCCTCGGCCGGCTGGATGAATGAATTCATCGAAGTGATCCTCGGTGGTTCTGTGATCATCCCCATCGCCGTCGCGTACCTCGGCCTGCCCTGGATCCAGGCCAACGTCGGCTTTGAGATGGGTTTCCGCACCATGCCGACTCTCTTCCAGAACTGGGGTCCGCTGCTGGCCGCCATGGCGGGGATGGCCTGGTTCGGGCTCCTCTTCTTCGCCGGCATCACCAGTTCCCTGGCCATGGGGCAGCCGGTGATGGCTTTTCTCCAGGACGAGTTCAATCTGAGCCGCAAACGCTCCGCCCTGACCCTCGGCGGCATCCTGCTCATGCTCTCGGCCCCCTGCCTTCTTCTCTACGAGATGGGGGCTTTCGGGGAGTATGATTACTGGGCCGGCACCTTCTCCCTCGTCGCCTTCGCCCTCATCGAATCGATCGCTTTCGCCTGGGTCTTCGGCATCGACAAGGGCTGGGAGGAGATCACCCGCGGGGCGGATATCAAGGTGCCGCACTTTTTCAAATATGTCATAAAATATGTGACGCCGCTCTTCCTGCTCGCGGTCTTTGTGGGCTCGCTTTTCAAACCCGTGGACGGCAACTGGGCGGCCGCTTTTTCCCGGCTTTTCTCCGGCCGGGGTTATCCCTTCGCCGCCGACAGCGTCATCGGCACCATCCTCAACGTCGGCATCACCGAAAAACGCTGGTTCATCGACGGCATGCCGACACAGATTTTCATTCTCAATATGACCCGGCTGCTGCTGGTGTCGACCTTCATCGGCATCGGCGTGGCTGTTTATGCCGCATGGCGCAAGAAAGGGGCGAAAGCATGAGCACAAGCGCCTGGATCATGATGCTGACCACCTGGGCCATTGTGGCCTATTTCTGCATCCACTTTTTCATCAAGGTCGCGCGCGCTCCCAAACAGGCCAAACGCTCTGTCAAGGATGCCTGAGCGGGGAGTGCTGTCCCCTCTCTCCGGAGGGGACAGCGTCAGCGCAGCTCTATTCCGCCGCGCAGCCGGATGTCGGCCGAGGAGGCGCCGATCATGACCTCGATCCAGCCCGGCTCAACCACCCGCTGAAGAGTCGCATCAGGCTCCTGCAGATCTCTTTTACCCAGCGCTATGACGACCTGCCGGCGCTCGCCCGGCTGGAGATGAATCCGCCTGAACTGTTTCAGCGCCATGAGCGGCCGCGCCAGAGAAGAGCGCGGCCGCCGCGTATAGAGCTGCACCACCTCGTCGCCGCTGCGGGCGCCGCTGTTGCGCACCTCGAGCCGGACCACGAGAGAATCTTGCGCCGGAGAGTCCAGTTCAAGAGCGCTGTAGGAGAAGCGGGTGTAGCTCAGGCCATGGCCGAAGGGGAAGAGGGGCTCGCCCGAGAGATCGTGGTAATAGTCGAGCCGCCCGGTAGGCTTGTGATGATAGACCAGGGGCAGCTGACCTTCGGCCAGGGGCCAGGTGACTGGCAGCCGGCCGGCGGGATTATACTCTCCGAAGAGCATTTCGGCGACGGCATGGCCGCCCTCCTCACCGGGATACCAGAGCGCCGCCACCGCATCCACTTCATCGAGCCATGCATTCATGGTCACGGCGCTGCCGCCGGTGATGAGCACGACGACCGGTACACCTGCGGCGGCCACCGCCCGGATCAGTTCTTCCTGCCTGCCCGGCAGGCGCAGGAAGGCGCGGTCAAGCCCTTCTCCCTCGACGATACCGGCGCAGATCACCGCCGCATCGCTTTGCCGGGCGGCCTCAACCGCCTCCGCAATCTTTTCTTCCGCCCCCTTCTCCACTCCATAATCCCAGAGCAGTTTGATCCGCCCGCCGCCGCTCCGTTCGCAGAATTCAACCCGCAGGGGATAGGAGAGGTTTTTGCGCACGTTCCATGTCGCCATAATCCGGCGGCTGGAGCCTTTGTCCCACTGGTCGATTACCAGCGAGTCACCGATGTAGAGGCGAAAGCCGTCATTGCCCTCGAGGCCGATGCGGAGAGGGCCGTCGGCCGGAGCGGTCAGTTCGCCCGTCCATGCGGCGCTGAACCACTCTTTCTGCATACCCGGATGGGGCGCAAAAAGGTTCCAGTTGAAATCGATCTGCGCGTCGAAGCGCTCAAAGAGCGGCGCGCCGGCGAAATCGGGATTGGCCCAGTAGCGGCCAACCAGGCCGGCCAACCCGCCGCCGGCCTCGAGCGCCGGAGAGCGCGGGGCACCGCGCCAAGAAGACTCGATCTTGCCGGTTGATCCGGAGCGGCGCAGCCAGCGCTCCGGGATGACCGCCACCTCCGCCTCTTCCCGGCTGCAGCCCCGGGCATAACGCACCCGCACAAGTTCCCCGGCCCGGGCGCGGATCCCTTCCAGGATCGAGACCGGCTGGTTGCCGGGACCGCTGTAGCCCCCGAGACGGGCCTCCGCCGCCTCCGGGCCGATGACCGCGATGGAGCCGATCGAGCGGGAAAACGGCAGGGTTTGCGCCCGATTTTTGAGCAGCACGATGCTCTCGCGCGCCGCCTGCCGCGCCAGCTCGCGGTGGCGGGCCTGCCCGTTGATGCGCCCCGCCTCGGCCGGATCGACGTAGGGATTTTCAAAGAGCCCCAGCTCGAATTTCGCCCGCAGCACACGGGCCACCGCCCGGTCGATGACCAGACTGTCGATGTACCCGCCCTGCAATGCCCGGTTGAAAAAGAGGTCAAAGTGATCAATGGTCGACTGAAAAAGGACATCGAGCCCGTTTTCAAAGGCCTCTTTCACCGAAGCCTCGTAATCGGCGCTGACACCGTGCAGATCGTTCATGCCGCCGACAGCGCCGGCGTCGGAGATGACGAATCCGTTGAATCCCCACTCCCCTTTCAGCTTGCGGTTGAGCAGCGCAGCGTTGGCTGTGCAGGGGCGGCCGTCCAGGCTGTTGTAGGAGATCATCAGTGAACGGGAGCCGCCCGCGCCAACGCAGGCGGCGAAAGGCGGCAGATAGAGCTCCTCCAGCAGCCGTTCGCTGTGATGGACCGGATAGCTGTCGCGGCCGCCCTCCCCGTGGTTGGCGACGAAATGTTTGGGGGTGGTGATGATGCCGGCCGCTTCGAATTCGCGCACAAAGGCGACGCCCATCACCGAGGAGAGCAGGGGATCCTCGCCGTAGCTCTCCTCGACACGGCCCCAGCGCACATCGGTGGCGACATTGACCACCGGCGACAGCACCTGGCGGATCCCGCGCGAGCGGCACTCCCGCGCGATGGCGGCGGCAGCGCTCGCCATCAGCTCCGGATCCCAGGTGGCGGCCAGCCCGATGGCCTGCGGAAAGGCGGTGGCGCCGTCGCGGACCAGACCGTGCAGCGCCTCATCGAAAGGGATGATCGGAATGCCGAGGCGGGTCTCCTCGACGAAAAAACGCTGGGCGGCGTTGATCTTTTCAGCCATGGCCGCCGCCGATCCCGAGGGGTCATAGTGGAGAATCTGCGCCGCGGCAGCTCCCCCGGCGGGGGCGGTGTTAAACTGCAAACCGAATATGCCCTTGTCGAGCTTAGCCTGGTCGCGCTCCATATCGCCCGGAGCCATGAAGAGCTGCCAGAGTTTCTCCTCGAGGGTCATGCGTCCCAGCAGATCCCGGAGGCGGACATCGACCGTCAGGGCCGGATCCCGGTAAGGGAGGCGGGCGCCCGCGGGGGCATCCGCCCGCGCGCCGGGGGAAAACGCGTACAGGAGCAGTGCAATAACCAGGGCCGTACAATTCAGCGTACGCAACACCATCTTTTCTCCTCAATCTCTCTGGTACGTGATGCGGACAAACCTGACCTCAAAGGGCGCAAAGCGGACGCTCTCCTGCCGTCCGAGCGGACGGCCAAGAGGATCACACAGGTCAAGCTGCCATGAACGATGGGATGGTGCGAGGGCCAGGGCAGCCGGCTGCCCTCCGGCCTCGCGCAGATGAAAGAGTACACCCTCCCCGCACGGCCTGGCGGAGACCAGCAGCAGTTCTCCGCTCCCTTCAGCCGCGAAAGGCCACAGTGAGCAGGGCTTTATATCGGAGCGGCCTGCGGAAGAGGCCGGCAGGACCCGCGAGACCAGAGGCACGCGTAGCCCCCAACCGAAGCGTGCCGCAGCGCTGCTGGAACCATCCTGACCCGAGGTGAGGGCGTAGGACCAGGCGATTTCTCCCTCCTGACTGGCGCAAAAGTTGGTGGTCCAGTAGTTGTTCAGCACCCATGAATAGATCTGCCCGCTCTCCGGGAGAGCGCCGCGCCGGTAGCGGCCGGTATTGATGCCGCCGAACTGCATAAGGGGAGACTCGCTGCTCGCCAGCACGATCTGGCCCTCCTTGGCGCGCAGGGCTGCGTAATTCTGCACCGTATTCCAGTCGTTGGCCGTCCCTTCGATCTGGTCGATGCCGGGCGAGACCACCCCGCCCTGGGCTTCGAAAAAGAGCCGGCCGCCGGGCAGGGCGAAGGGAAAAGCGACGTAAAGCCCCTCCGGTTCGTTCTCGGAAATTTTACGGCCGCTGAAGTGCAGCTCGATCCGTTTGACCTCCTTGAAAAAACGCAGCTCGCAGCGCAGTCGCGTAAAGCCCGTACCGCTGCCGCTGACGTAAAAGCTCTGCCAGATCGGGCCGTCGATGCCCGGTTCGAGGTGTATCTGCTGCAGGGGCGTGCGGGTGAATTCGCCGAGGGTGAGCGCCTCCATGGCGCGACGGTCGTGGAGGCGTTCATAAATCACCTCGCCCAGCTGATGGCGCCGCTGCGGATCGAGCAGCTCACTGCCCAGTTCCTTGTCGATGAGGCTGCGCAATCCTCCCGCGGCCTCATCCATTTCCGCATGGTAATAGCGGTTTTCAACAATGCCAGCGGCGGGCGCGAAGGGCGGGAGCGCCGTGCGCGGCCTTTCGTCGATTTCAATGCGCAGGGTCCGCCAGCCGAGGGGGGGCACCCTGTCGATCCAGACCGCCCAGTAGTTGCCCTCGGGACGGCTGCCGGCCAGCTGTGCGGCTACCTCAAGCCCCTCCTCGTCCAGCAGACGAAAGGCTTTCTCCTTTGGCAGAATCTGGTTATCGATGTAGACGGTGTGGAGCCCCGAGCGCTCCCAGTTGAGGGTGTTATAGACGACCAGAGACGGCACCCGGGCCGGGGCAGCAATGCTCTGGAGAAAGCCGAGAGCCGACTCGCGCAGCAGCCGCGACTGCATGGCGCCGCTCCAGACCCAGGAGGCCTTTTCAGCCCACTGCTCGCGGCTGTTGGCGGCGAGGGGATCGGAGATGCTCTCGGCGGCCCCCATGGTGTGCTCATGCCAGAAGTTGAGCGGATCCATCACCGCCGCGATGCGGCCGGGCACGGAGGGCGGCAGTTCGATGCCCGCCAGCCGGGCGATGGCGAAGAGCCCCTGGTTGGCGATCATCCCGGCCTGAGCCTCGCGGCCGGCAGCGGTCTCGCGCTGGGCCGATCCGAAACCGTCGGTCCACCAATCCGGCCAGGCGGCGCGCAGCACGGGCAGGGATTCGCCGCCGCTGGCGGCCAGATGGTCGAGAAATTCGCGGGCCGTGGCGCTGCGCAGCCGCGGCCAGAGATACTTTGCATTCCAGGAGGCGATCACCTCCGAGGCCAGGGTCGAGGGGGGCGAATTGTCGGTAAAGTAGCCGCTGAACTGCAGCGAGAGCGCGTCATGCGGATAGCCCTTCTCCTCGAGGCCGCGCAGATAGATCGTGAGTGAATCGACAAAAGTCTCTTCGCTCCCCGAGAGCATGCCGAGCATGTTGCCAGTCATATAGTGATCAGCCCGGAAGGCGAGCACGCGCTTTCCCGCCGGCGACTCCCACCGGAAGGCGGTCGGAACGGTAAAGGGTTTGAGGGCGCGATGGTCATTGATGCCCGAGGTGACGTAGCGGATGCCGAGTGCGCTGAAATAGTCAACCAGGCACCAGGCGAAGCCGTTGACATCGTTCTGCATGGCCGTGCAGACCGGCAGGCCCATTTCCTGGAACTGCCGCAGCGGCTCGAGCGAGTGGAGCAGAGCGTTCTCGTCGGGAAGCTCCGACCAGTTCAGGAGCTGGGCGGTCACCTCGATGCGCCCCTCCCGGACGCGGCGGATCAGCCGCTCGATCTGGGCCGCAGGGCGGCTTTTGAGATATTCGCGCACCGCCCATGAGGTCTCGCAGGTCCAGCGGAAACGGGCGTCGTCGGGCAGATCGTCGGTCTGATCGCAGAAATCGAGGGCATAATCGATGTAGCGGAGGTGCTCGGCGAGGATTTCGGCCTGGGGCCGGGTGTAACCGATGTCGGTATGGCTGTGCTGGACCAGAAAGAGCGTCCATGGCCGCACCGGCCTGTGCACGAACTGCTTCGTGAAAGATCGGCCGTCGATCTCCACGGTCACCGAGCGGCTCTTCTCTTCATCGACCGGGGTATAGAAGAGTGGAAAGCTGTTGCGGCCGAAGCGCAGGGGGAACCGGGCGGCGGGCTGCCCCTCGGCCCGGAGGAGGGCCTCCCCCTTTTCGCCGAGATAGACAATTTCCACCGCGACCGGCTGGCCTTTTTCCCGCGTCACCACGCCGGCCGGGACGATAAAGAACTCCTGCCGGAGCGGGCCGGTAAAAGTCATCACCCAGCCGCTGCTGCGGGCGGCGGAGCCGGTGATACGCAGGTCGAGCGGCTCTCCCTCCCGCAGGCCGGCGGCGGGCAGATCGAGGGTCATCAGTCCAAAGCGGTCCTTGTGCCGGTCGCGGTTGATGGTGCGGAAGCCGAGGATCTCTCCTCCGGCTCCCCGGATCTGCCACTCCTCCTCATCCCGCGTCGTAAATTCGATGAGCGCGCGTTCCCCGAGGGCGAGGGTGAATCCGTAATCGCCCAGGTTGCAGCCCAGGCCCGCCAGCCATACCAGGCGCACGCGGCCGGCTCCGGCCGGAAAGGTGACGGGTTCGCTCCGCCAGGCGATGGAAGAGGTGCCGTCGCCGGCGCGGCAGATAAGGGCTTCACGCATCCAGGGCAGGGGCGATTCGTAGCCCATGGTCGTGCCGCTCACTTTTTGGCCAAAACCGCTGATGACAGCGGCGGGGGTGGAAGGATCTGACATGGCTGAGGAGGCTCCTGCAATAAAGAGGGCAAAAATGCACAAGAGGAACATCATCTCTCCGTAATTTGGGTGGGCCGGAGCGGAGAGCGCCGCCAGATCGGCATCCGGTCATGGCGTCTCCCCGCCGATGGAGCCAATTTGCACCATTTTTTCAATAATTGCAAGGTCTTTCCCCGGGCCGGGGCAAAGTTGGCAGAGCAAACTGCAAATCCCGCTTGCATTCCTCTGATTCTCTTTGTAATTTCCAGTGAAAGGGGAAGCTCATGCACGAGATTTCAGTGGCAGCCGCTCTCATGCGCCGGGTTCTGGCCGAGAAAGAAGCGCGCAAGATCGTGCGCGTCAGCCGTATCGTCCTGCAGATCGGTCCGATGAGCGGAATCATGCCGGAAGCCCTGCAGTTCGCCTACGACTCTTTGCGCCAGGGCACACTGCTGGAAGAGACCGAGCTGGTGATCAACAGCACAGAGCTGACCACCTGCTGCTGCCGCTGCATGCACCGCTTCGACACCCGCCTCATGCACACCCATTGCCCCCGCTGCGGCTCCGACAAACTTGAAATCATGGGCGGGGATGATTTTTTTATCCAGTATCTGGTCACGGAGAAGGAATGAGCGAGATTATCCCGATCGGCGAAAAGGTGCTTTCCGAAAACGACCGTCTGGCTGCGGAGATCCGCGCCCGGCTGGTCCAGCTTAACCTCCCCTCCCTCAATCTGGTCAGCTCGCCCGGATCCGGCAAAACCACCCTGCTGGAGAAGACCCTGGCCCATTTCGGCGGCCGACTGCGCATTGCGCTCATCGCCGGGGATGTGCAGACCGAAAATGATGCCCGGCGTCTGGAAGCCGCCGGCGGGGCGCTGGTCCGGCCGATCATCACCGGCGGCTCCTGCCACCTCGACGCCCGCATGGTGAGCAGGGTCCTGACCGGGATGGATCTGACGGGCTGCGGTCTGCTGATCATCGAAAATGTCGGCAATCTGGTCTGTCCCTCCAGCTACGACCTTGGCGAGGAGAAAAAGGTAGTGCTGCTGAGCACCGCCGAGGGGGACGACAAGCCCCTCAAATACCCGGCCATCTTCCGCCGCGCCGCTCTGCTGGTGATCACCAAGAGCGATCTGCTTGGACTCTCCGATTTCGACGTCGAGCGCGCCGAGCGCCATGCCCGCATGGTCAACCCGGAAATCGAGATCCTGAGGCTCTCGAGCCGCAGCGGCGAAGGGATGGCCGGCTGGTACGCCTGGCTGGAACGGCTGGCGACGCGCCCTCCCGCCGCGGATCCCAACGCAAAGGGAATAATGCGTGACTGATGAAAGAGCCAGGAACAGGCTCGAACGCCGCCGCATCCGCCTCGAAGGAATTGTGCAGGGGGTGGGATTCAGGCCCTTCACCCACCGCATCGCCCGGGAGTGCGGCATCGCCGGATTTGTCCGCAATGAAAGCGGCGGGGTCCTGATCGAGGCCGAGGGCCTGGCCCCCGAACTCGATCACTTTCTCGAGCGGCTGTTGAGCGAGCATCCCCCCTACGCCCGGGTGGTGCGCCACAGCGAAAATCCCCTCCTCCCCCGCGGAGAGGAGGGTTTCACCATCCAGCACAGCGCAGCGGGTCCGGCGGGTGCGGCCTTTATCTCCCCCGATCTGGCCGTCTGCCCCGATTGTCTGGCGGAGATGCACGATCCGGCCGGGCGGCGCTACCGCTATCCCTTTCTCAACTGCACCCGCTGCGGCCCGCGCTACAGCATCGTGCGCAGCCTCCCCTACGACCGCAGCCGCACCTCCATGGCGCCTTTCAGCATGTGCGCCGCCTGCCGGACGGAATACGATGATCCCCTTGACCGCCGCTTCCACGCCCAGCCCACCGCCTGCCCGGACTGCGGCCCGCGCCTGTGGCTGTCCGGCCCGGACGGCCAACCGATCCCCGACCCGGATCCAGTCGCCGCTGTCTGGCGCCTGCTCGGCGCGGGCAAAATCGTCGCGGTGCGCGGCATTGGCGGTTTTCACCTCTGCGTCGATGCGCAGAACGGCGAGGCGGTGGAAACCCTGCGCCAGCGCAAGGGGCGCGGGCGCAAGCCTTTCGCCCTCATGGCCCGCGACCTCGCGACCATCCGCAGCTGGTGCGAAGAAGGAGCCGAAGAGCAGGCCCTCCTGGAGAGTCCAGCCCGGCCGATCGTGCTCCTGAAAGCCCTGGAGTCCGACGAAAGCTCAGTCACCGGGCCCGCATCAACCGGCAGCGCAGTCCGGCCGCGCCCTCTCCCCTGGGCCATCGCCCCCGGGCAAAAGTATCACGGCTTCATGCTCCCCTACACCCCCCTCCACCATCTGCTCCTGGCCGGGCCCCTGCCCGTGCTGGTCATGACCAGCGGCAACCTCAGCGAGGAACCGATCGCCATCGGCAATGAGGAGGCCCTGGCGCGCCTGGGCGGGATTGCCGACGCCTTTCTGCTGCACGATCGCGAAATCCTGCAGCGCAGCGACGACTCCATCATCCGTATGGCCGCCGGGGCGCCCATGAT
>DAOOPF010000059.1:0-18773 GCA_035388125.1 bacterium
CATAGACCGGGCTGACGCTGAAGCCAAAGGGGGCTTCATCGAGAAAGTAGCCCGGGTAGACTTCATACTTGGGGGTTTCGTCGCGATACCCGCCCGGCTGGGTGTAGTACTTCTTCTGCTGATATTTCAGCTGCACATCATAATAGGTGCTTTTGTTGATGAAATGGGTCAGCTTGGAAGAGAAGGTCGAGTAGAAACGCGAGGTCGGCGAGAAATAGATGTTGGTGTAGATTCGGGTCGGCACTGTAAAACCCGCCGAGGTCATCTGGGCCGCAATATCGCCGGCGCCGCCCATGATCGCGGTGCCGCCGGAGAGGCTGTAGTTGGTGCCGTAGGTTTCGCCGTACATGCCGCTAAGGGAGAGCTTCATCGAGGGGGTGATGTCGGCGGCCAGCCTGAGCAGGCTGCTGCGATCGAGCAGATCGGGCCGGGAGAGCTCAAAGAGATACATGTCCCGGTCCTGACGGGCAGAGGCGAAAAAGCGCAGGTTGCCAAGATATTTGCCGATGATCGGGACCGGACCGCCGAAACCAAAGTCAGCCACGTAATCGGGCTTGGTGATATCGCCCTGCTTGCGATGCTGCCATTTAAAAATCGTCTGCGCGGCTTCCGGGGTGATGTGCTTGCCCGGGTCGCTCTCCGCAAGAGAGGTCTGGGCGACGGCATTCCAGCCGTCGAACTCGGGATACTGCCGCCGGGTATAATCATCCCAGGCGCCGTTCTTGGTGCCGGTCCAGCAGACCGCATCATCCAGATAAGGGCGCAGCCAGTAGCTGTCGGCGCCGAAAGGCGAAACATCGCCGAAATACTTCTTCAGATAGCCATTCTCCGACTGCCACGGGCGGTAATTGGTCCTGAAAGTGACGGTGGCGCTGTAGCGGTCGGCCTCGCCCTCACGGGTGACGACGTTGACCAGACCGGAGCGGACGTTGTTGTATTCAGCCCCGAAACCGCCGGCCTGCACGGAGACCTGTTTGACGGCGCTCAAGGGCACCTTGGAGATCGGGGTGTTGTCGCGCTCATCGCGCAGGGAGATGCCGTCGACCATGAAGAGGGCTTCATCCGAGCCGCTGCCGCGGATGGAGAGGCCGGAGGTGACACCGGCCTGAAGGCCGATCGCTTCACCGACCGAGGAGACGGGCAGATTCTTGATCTGGTCCGCTGTGACCTGCAGTTCGCTGGCGGCAAGGTCCTTCTGGATCACCGGCCGCTCGGCGCGCACCGTGATCTCTTCACCGACCAGGGTCTGCTCCTTCATGCGGATGTTCTGGTTGGTGGTCAAATCGATGTTGACCCTGACCCCGGTGACCGTAACCTGATTAAAACCGATGAAGGAGACCTGCAGATCATAGTCTCCGGGGGGGACGTTCAGGATGGTGTAGTGGCCGGACATATCGGTCACGGCTCCCATACTGGTTCCCTTGATCAGCACATTGGCGCCGGGCAAACCCTCCCCGGTGGCTGAATCCGTCACCACGCCTGAAATCTTGCCGGTCGTACCCGCCAGGATCCAGGTCGCGGTACAAAGGACCAACAACAAAATCATTAGCCGATGAAGCTTCATAACGGTTTTCTCCTCTATTGGGGGCTGAAAGTTGATTTGAGGGTCTAACAGGTAATCGGCACGTCTATACCAGCTAGGCATCCGTGATGATGCCGGCCTTTGAGCTTTTCACTCTTATAAACATCCAAATTCCATTAGTGAGAAGAAAGCAGTGGGTGAGACTGATGAGCACATCCTTGATTCCTCCACCTGTACCGGCTGGTAGTTGTGCTGCTGACAGAAAAGGGCAGTTTTGAAAGCGGGTCTTGTGGTTGCAACGGAGCACATATCAAATCCATTGTAGTCTACCACTTTTCCCGTACAAAAGCAACTATTTTGTTAGAGCAGATCGCTCGCCAGCTCCGCCAGCGGGGAACGCTCCCCTTTTTCCAGGGTGACGTGCCCGTACATCCCCTGACCATGCATGCGGTTGATCAGATAATTGAGCCCGGTGGACCGGCTGTCCAGATAGGGGGTGTCGATCTGGGATGGATCGCCGGTCAGGACGATCTTGGTCCCCTCGCCGGCACGGGTGATGATCGTCTTTACTTCATGCGGGGTGAGGTTCTGCGCCTCGTCGACGATGAAAAAGATATGGTCAAGACTGCGGCCGCGGATATAGGCCAGGGGCGCGATCTCGAGCTTGCCGCTCTCGAGCATTTCGCTGATGCGCTGCGCCCGCTCATCGCTCTCCTTGAACTGGTTGCGGATGACGCCGAGATTATCGTAGAGCGGCTGCATATAGGGATCGAGCTTGGATTCGATATCGCCGGGCAGATAGCCCAGATCCTTGTTGGAGAGGGCCACCACCGGGCGGGCCAGAAAGATCTGCCGGTACTCCCGCCTCCGCTCCAGGGCCGCAGCCAGAGTCAGCAGGGTCTTGCCTGTGCCCGCCTTGCCGCTCAAAGTCACCAGCAGGATCTCGGGATTGAGCAGGGCATGCAGGGCGAAAGACTGCTCGGCATTGCGTGGCGATATGCCATAGGCCTGCAGCTTTTCAACCCGTTCGAGCATCTGGGAGTGGGGATTATAACAGGCGAGTACCGATTTGCTGGCGTTGCGGAGGATAAAATATTCGTTGGCGATGGGATCCGGGATATCGATTTCGGCGGCTGGAACCTGATGAGGGGCGGCAAAAAAGCGGCTGATAATTTCGGGATCCACCTCTTCGATCAGGCGCTTGCCGCGATAGAGCTTGTCGATGTCCTTGATCTTGTCGGTGGTGTAATCCTGGGACTCCAGGCCGAGGGCTCTGGCCTTGAGCCGGAGATTCACATCCTTGCTGACCAGGATGACCTGGGCGGCCCTGCCTTTTTTCGCCAGGGAGAGCGCCGCGCTCAGAATGCGATGGTCCGGACTCTGCCCCAGAAAAGCACGTGTGACTTCCGGCTCTTCATCATAGAGGGTGAGGATGGAGATCTTGCCCCGGCCTTCGCCGAGGCTGACGCCATCACGCACCAGCGCGTCGCCGGGGAAAGTGTCCAGAAGCCGGACAAACTCCCGCGCGTGATAATTGATCAAATCCGCTCCCCGCTTGAAGGCATCGATCTCTTCAATCACGGTGATCGGAATGACAATATCATTTTCCTGGAAATAGAAGATGCAGCTGGAATCGTGCAGAATTACATTGGTATCAAGGACAAAGGTCTTTTTCACTCCTCCTCCTGATGGCCCCCCATTCGTCCCTTAAAATAATATTATAATTAAAAATATGCAAGTTTTTTCTGCCCTTTAAGTACTTTATTATTGTTATTTTTGATATGCAAACAACCCGGCCGTACTGTCCCGGGATGTAAGGAAAAGCTCTCCCCCAAGCCCCCTTTCCCCCTTTTCCCGCGTTATGAAGGGAGCGCTCTTTGTGGAATTGCTTCCAGTTTTTTTTGCAGACCAACTTACCGGAGCCTTTTGCCGGGCCGCCGTAAAGCCGCCGTGGCGGCCTGATCTCACTCTCTCCCCTTTTTAGCCCACAGCCGCCGGACAGCCCGTCCTCCCCTCTCCCCGGCCGCTGTAAAAGCGTTGTCCCTTCGGCAAAAAATTCGTATATTATCCCCATCCCTGATAAGCGTCCCCCTTTTATCAAGCCGCAAAGGCCCCTTGCCCCATGAAGTATATCGCCGATCTTCATATCCACTCCCGCTACTCCAGGGCCACCAGCCGTCAACTGGTCCCGGAGCAGCTCTGGCGTTGGGGCCAGCTCAAGGGACTCCAGGTCATCGCCACCGGCGATATCACTCATCCCCAATGGCTGGCGGAGCTGGAACAAGCCCTGCAGCCGTCGGCCCGCGCCGAAGGCCTCTTTGAACTCAAACCCGAACCAGCCGCCGCGCTCAGGCCCACAATCCCATCATCCTGCCAGAGCGAGCCCCTCTTCATCCTCTCCGGCGAGATCAGCAGCATCTATAAAAAAGAGGGGGAGGTGCGCAAGGTCCATAACGTGGTCTTTTTCCCCTCCTTCGCCGCAGCGGCCGTCTTCCAGCAGCGGCTCGAACGGATCGGCAACATCCGCTCCGACGGCCGCCCCATCCTCGGTCTGGACGCGCGCGATCTGCTCGAGATCGTCCTCTCCACCGATCCCGGCGCCCGGCTGATCCCGGCCCATATCTGGACTCCCTGGTTCTCACTGCTCGGTTCCCAATCCGGATTTGACTCGCTTGCAGCCTGCTTCGGCGACCTGACTCCCCATCTCTTCGCCGTCGAAACCGGCCTCTCCTCCGACCCGCCTATGAACTGGCGGCTCTCGATGCTCGACGGGCTCAACCTGGTCTCCAACTCGGACGCCCACTCCCCCGAAAAGCTCGCTCGCGAGGCCAATATTTTTAACACCGACCTCTCCTACCCCGCCCTTTTCTCCGCTCTCGAGGAGCAGGGTGGCGAGCGCTTCGCCGGGACCATTGAGTTCTTCCCGGAGGAGGGCAAATATCACATGGACGGCCACCGTAAATGCAATCGGATGATGCGTCCCGCCGAGACCCAGAGTCATCACGGCCTCTGCCCTGTCTGCGGCAAGCCCGCCACCCTGGGAGTGAGCTATCGCGTCCACGAGCTGGCCGACCGCCCTGAGGGCTTTAAACCCGTACACGCCAGGCCCTTCCACAGCCTTATTCCACTGCCCGAGCTGCTGGGGGAGGTCTTCGCCGCCGGCCCCGCCACCAAAAAAGTACAGACGCTCTATCACAGCCTGCTGCGTGAGCTGGGGCCGGAACTGACCATCCTGATGGACCTCTCGCTGCCCGATCTCCAGCGCGCCGCCGGCCCCATGGTCGCCGAGGCCATACGCCGCATGCGCAGCGCAGAGGTGGTGGCAGAACCCGGCTATGACGGCGAATACGGCATCATCCGTCTTTTCAACGACGATGAGCGCGCCGGCTGGCTGCAGCAGGAGGCCCTTTTCAGCCCCGAGCGCGCTCACGCCGCTCCTGTAAGAGGGCACACAGCTTCAGCTCCCCCGGCCACGAGGAAGATTTCCGCCGAACCGCAGGCAGGCCGCGCCGCGGAAGCGGCCGCAGGCCCCTGGGGGCTCAATCCCGAGCAGCTCGAAGCGGTGCGTCATCGCGGCGCCCCCCTCATCATTCAGGCTGGCCCGGGCACAGGCAAAACCAAGACTCTCACCAGCCGCCTTGCCCTCCTGCTCCAGGAGGATTTCGCCCGGCCCGAAGAGATGCTGGCCATCACTTTCACCAACAAGGCCGCCGCTGAGATGCGTACGCGCCTCGAGCAGATGCTCGGCGCAGAACGGTCAGCCCCGCTGCAGATCATGACCTTTCACGCTTTCGGCCGCGGCCTCCTCGCCGCCGCAGGCGCTTTCTTCGGCCGCACCCCCGGCTTTGCCATTCTCGATACCGGAGAGGATACCCTCTTCCGCCATGCCGTGGAGGAACGCAGCGGCGAACGCCTGACCGCAACCGCCCTGCAGCGTATCTCCGCCCTCAAGGGTTTGCTCCATACTCCTGAAACTCTGCCGGAGGAGTTGAGCCGTACCCTGCCCGGCGCCTTCAGCACCCTTTTCCGCACCTACGAAGAGTTGCTCGTAGAATGGAATGCCGTCGATTATGACGATCTCATCGCCCTGCCGGTGCGCCTCCTCCGCTTCGATCCGGAGCTGCGCCGCCGTCTGCTGGAGAACAACCGCGTCATCGCCGTCGATGAATTCCAGGACATCAATGCCGCGCAGTACGAACTCTTTCGCATCTTCGCCCTTCATGCCGATGACATCTGCGTCATCGGTGACCCGGACCAGTCGATTTACGGCTTTCGAGGAGCGAGCCCCGAGTTCTTTACGCGCCTGCAGGAAGATCTGCCGGGTGCGCGCCTGTTGCGGCTGCGGCAGAACTACCGCTCCACCCGCACGATCATCACCGGTGCGGCCGGCATGCTGCATCGCGGCGCCCCTCCGGCGGAAGGGGCGTCCCTGGCCGCCCGCGACGGCAGGGACCTGAAAATCCAGTTTCACGCCGCGGCTTCGGACGCGGCCGAGGCCTTCTTCGTGGTGGAGCAGATCGAATCCCTGATGGGGGGCACCAGCCATTACGCCCTCGACGCGGAGCGGGCCTCAGGCGAGCGCGGCCAGCCCTACGGTTTCGGCGACTTTGCTGTCCTGCTGCGCAGCCGCCTGCTCGCCCCCCCCCTTGAGGAGGCCTTGACCAAAAGCGGTCTCCCCTTCAGGCGAATCGCCGATCAGTACGAAAAAGACCGGACTGATCTGGCCCGCCCGACTTCCGCTCCCCCGCCGGCGGAGACGGAGGCGGATGAACAGCCTCTGCTCCTGGATCCCCGCGGCGATCGCATCCAGATTCTCACTCTGCACGCCGCCAAGGGGCTGGAATTCCCGGTCGTCTTCATCGTCGGCTGCGAGGAGGAGATTCTCCCCTTCTCGTTCGGCGGCGGTGGTGATGTGGATGAAGAGCGCAGGCTCCTCTACGTCGGCATGACCCGGGCCCGGGAATGGCTCTACCTCTCTCATGCACGCACCCGCATGCTGCGCGGTCAGCGCCATGCCCAGACCCCCTCCCGATTTCTCGAGGATATCAGCAGGCGATTGATGCAAAAACATACCGCACCGCCAGGAAGAGGCAAGGACAAGGACCAGCTTAAACTGTTCTAACAACCATTAACAGGGAAGAGTATGAAGGCTATCGATCTGCGCAGCGACACTGTGACCAAACCCACCCCCGAGATGCGGGCGGCCATGGCCGCCGCCGAGGTGGGCGACGACGTTTTCGGCGAAGACCCGACGGTCAACCGCCTCCAGGAGAAAGTGGCCGCACTGCTTGGCAAAGAAGCCGCCCTCTATGTCAGCAGCGGCACCCAGAGCAACCAGCTGGCCATCAAGAGCCACACCCAGCCGGGCAACGAAATCTATTGTGAAGAGAATGGCCACATCTTTCATTACGAGGCCGGCGCGCCCGCCGCTCTCGCCGGGGTGCAGGTGCGCACCTTGCCGGGCGTGCGCGGGGCCATCACCGCCGCGCAGATTGAGGCTGTCCTGCGCCCGGGCGACCATCATAATCCCCCCTCCCGGCTGGTGGTGCTGGAGAACACCCACAACCGCGCCGGCGGGGCGATCTTCCCCTTGGACGAGATCGAAAAAATCCATGCCCTGACCCGCGCGCGTGGACTCGCCCTCCACCTCGACGGCGCCCGGCTCTGGAACGCCCACGTCGCCACCGGCATTCCCCTGGCAGAATACGGCCGCCTCTTCGATTCGATCTCGGTCTGCCTCTCCAAGGGGCTCGGCGCCCCGGTCGGCTCGGTGCTGGCCGGATCGGCCGATTTTATCGACCGGGCCCACCGCTACCGCAAGATGTGGGGCGGCGGCATGCGCCAGGCCGGCATCATCGCCGCTGCCGGCCTCTATGCCCTCGACCACCACATCGCGCGCCTTGCCGTCGATCACCGCCACGCCGCCGAACTGATGCATACTTTCCGCAAATTTCCGGCCATCGAGGTCGATCCTGAAGCCACCCGGACCAATATAGTTATTGTTGAACTGCGAAAAACTGGATTAAAAGCGCATGATTTGGTTGTTAAACTGAAAGAAAAGGGCGTGCTCTGCCTGGCTACTGCGCCCACCCGCGTGCGATTGGTCACCCATCTCGACGTCGATGACGAAGAGATCACTACCGCATGCGGGATCATCGAGGAGATCCTGCAGCACTCTCTGTAACAGCTAAACCCTAATCAACCTGTTCATTAACCCTAACCAACCTTTTAAGGTTCATTGCCACTTATGCCAACGCAAGTGCAGTTGATGACCAAAAAGAAAAAGAAAAAACCAGCCGAAACCAGGACCAAGGAATCGATTGAAAAGTATCTGGAGGAGATCGGCGGATTTTCGCCGCTTCCCCCGGAAGAAGAGATCGCTCTGGCCCGCCGTATTCGCAAAGGTGACGAAGAAGCTTTAGACAAGCTTGTCAAGGCCAACCTGCGCTTTGTCATCAGCGTCGCCAAGGAATACCAGGGCCAGGGATTGCCCCTCCAGGATCTGATCAGCGAAGGCAATCTCGGTCTCATCAAGGCAGCCCAACGTTTCGATGAAACCAGAGGATTCAAGTTCATCTCCTACGCCGTCTGGTGGATTCGTCAATCGATTCTGCAAGCACTGGCGGAACAATCCCGTGTGGTGCGTCTCCCTCTCAACCGCGTGGGGGCGATCAACAAGGTGGGCCGCGCGCTCGAAGCTCTCGAAAAAGAGTACGGCCGCGAACCCAGCATGGACGAAATCGCCACCCGCATGGACATGAGCTCCTTTGAAGTAGCGGACGTCCTCAAGACCTCCGCACGCCACCTCTCCCTCGACGAACCGTTCAAGGAAGATGAGGGCAACAGTCTCCTCGACGTGCTCGAAAGCGACCGCTACGAGCCGCCCGATGGAACCCTGATGCGCTCCTCTCTGCGCGAAGAGATCGAGAAGGTCCTCTCCACCCTTAAACCGCGCGAAGCGGAAATAGTCAAACTCTATTTCGGGCTGGATGGCGACCGACCTCTGACTCTGGAGGAGATCGGCGAATACTTCACCCTGACGCGTGAACGCGTCAGACAGATCAAGGAGAAGGCCCTGCGACGCCTGCGTCACCGCTCGCGATTGGAGCCTCTGCGTAAATATCTCGGCTGAAAAAACCAAAGCCCTGTCTTCAGACAGGGCTTTTTTTATCCGGATGCTCCCGGAGCGAAAAAATGGCGGAGATCGTGAGCGGGAGTCTAGACCTTGCGGCTGCCCGGCTTGACCACCGGGAGGCCTTGAGCGCAGAGCGGGCACGCCTCGGGGGGATAGGTGACCACTTCCATTTTCAGAGCCGCGAAAAAGGGGACATCGAACTGCGCCCGGCCGGAGCTGCGGTCGACGATGAAGGCCGCTCCCATCACCCGGGCGCCGGCCGCCTGGGCCAGAGCGATCACCTCCTTGACCGAGCCGCCGGTGGTCACCACATCCTCCACGGCCAGACAGCGCTCGCCCGCCCCGATCGCAAAACCGCGGCGCAGGGTCATCACCCCCTCCTCACGCTCGGCAAAGACCGCGCGGCATCCGAGCAGACGCGCCACCTCCTGGCCCACGACGATGCCGCCGATGGCCGGAGAGATCACCACCTCGATCTCCTCGCTGCGAAAGCGGTCGGCGATCAGCCGGCAAAAAGTTTCGGCGTGCCAGGGATACTGCAGCACCCGGGCGCACTGGAAATAGTTGGGACTGTGCAGCCCCGAAGTGAGGCGGAAATGGCCCTCCAGCAAAGCGCCACTCTCCCTGAATATCGTCAATGCCTCTTCGTTGGTCATCGTCATCTCCTCTTTCCAGGTTCCAACGCCCGGGGATGGCTTTTCCCCGCCTCTTATCGCCTGACCGGATCGTAAACCCTGACAAAATCGACCAGCCACAGGTCCGGCAGCGCAGCCATACCGATGTTGCCCGCCCAGGTGCCGACTTCATCCGACAGCTTGATGTAGAGCGGATTTCCACACACCCCGCCCGCACTGGTGCGCCAGGTCTCCATGCCGTCGATGTAAAAACGATAGCCGCTCTCCGACCACCAGACCGCGAAAGTATGCCAGCCCTCGCGCAGGCCCGGGATCACCGGCAGTTTATAGGCCGACTGGTGCGCGGCCTCGTAGCCGTCCCAGTGCAGGGTATGATAAACCGCATCGTCGTTGGGCGAGATCTTTTCCATAATGTCAATCTCGGTGCCGTCCCGGCCCTGGTCGCCCACCTTGCTCACCTGATCATTGAAGAGCCAGAAAGCCGACCAGTGGCCGACCTGCTTTTGCAGCTGTATGCGGGCCTCAAAAAAGCCGTAGAGCTTTTCATACTTGCCCCGCGTGCGGATGGCCCCGTCGATATAGCGTTTCATGACCGGATCGTAGTAGGTGAGCATCATCAGCTCTCCCTCCCCGTTGAGCACCGCGGCATCGGGGCGCCAGAATCCGTCCCGGCGCGGCTGGTCCTCACCGGCAGGAACCCAGGAGACATGGCTCCATTTGGAGGCATCCAGGGTCTTGCCATTGAATTCGTCATGCCATACCATCACCCATTTGAGCGAGTCGGCAAGAGCCGGCAGATTGGACTCCGCCTCAACCGGAGCCTCCGGTCCGACCGGATTGTCCGCCTCTTTCTGACCGCATCCGGCCAGCAGGAGGAGAAGAAGCACGCCGGCGATCCTGCGCAAAGACAAATTCACGGCTTGCCTCCCGCCAGGCGGAGGGCATCGCGGGTAGCACGGGCGGCCCCGGCCGCGGCTTCCGCAAAGTCCTCCCCGGACGAAGCGTAGAGGATCGCCCGGCTCGAGTTATAGAGAGCGCCCCGGCCCGCCTTGTCCGTGCCCGCCCGCACGGAGGCCTCCAGCTCTCCGCCCTGGGCGCCGATGCCGGGAATGAGCAGGGGCAGCTCAGGCGCCAGGGTGCGGACCGCCTCCAGCTGCTCCGGATGGGTGGCGCCGACGACCAGACCGCAGTTGCCCTTTTCGTTCCAGCTCCGCACCCGGTGGGCGATGACCTCGTAAAGGGGTCCCTCCCCGGTCTGGATATGCTGAAAATCCCGGCTTCCGGGATTGGAGGTCAGGCAGAGAAAAAAGACCCCGCGGGACTCATCCTCGAGAAAGGGCATCACCGAGTCGCCGCCCAGGAAGGGGTTGACGGTCACCGCATCGGCCCCCAACCCGGCGAAGAGCCCGCGCGCGTACATCATGGCGGTATTGCCGATGTCGCCGCGTTTGGCGTCAGCGATCCTGATCACATCGGCCGGCAGGTAGCGAAAGGTCTCCTCGAGAGCGCGCCAGCCCTCGAGCCCGTAAGCCTCGTAAAAGGCGGTGTTGACCTTGTAGGCCGCGGCATAGGGAAGCGTGGCATCGATGATCGCCCGGTTGAACGCGAAGAGGGGATCGGGCAGATCGCGCAGGGCGGCCGGGATCTTTTCGAGCACGGTATCCAGCCCCACGCAGAGCAGGCTCTCCTTCTCCTGAAGGACCCGGTCCAGCCGTTCTGCAAATCGCATGATTCAGTCCTTTCTAACCGTTGATCTTTTTGTGCAGGAATCCGATCAGGCCATCGATTTTCATCCGCTCCTGCTGCATGGTATCGCGGTCGCGCACGGTGACGGTCTCGTTCTCGAGGGTCTCGGTATCGACCGTGATGCAGAAGGGGGTGCCCACCTCATCCTGGCGGCGATAGCGGCGGCCGACGGCTCCGCTCTCATCATAAAAGACTGCATAATAGGGCTGCAGCATGGCCTCGATCTTTTGGGCGATCTCCGGCATGCCCTCTTTCTTCACCAGCGGGAAGATGCCGGCCTTGATCGGGGCGATGGCGGGATGAAAATGGAGGACGGTACGGGTATCTTTCTCGAGCACCTGCTCCTCAAAGGCATCGCAGAGAATGCAGAGCATGGTGCGGTCGACGCCGGCGGAGGTCTCAATGATGTAGGGCACATAGCGCTCGCGGT
The DNA here is from genome assembly GCA_035388125.1 of bacterium. Taxonomy (GTDB): domain Bacteria; phylum Zhuqueibacterota; class Zhuqueibacteria; order Residuimicrobiales; family Residuimicrobiaceae; genus JAKPUX01. The sequence continues at coordinate 11,469 of DAOOPF010000059.1, forward strand.
TCACCTCGTCGAAATAGCTCAGGTCGACGCCCGAGTGTTCCTGGTGGCGCTTGAGGTCGAAATCGGTGCGGTTGTGGATGCCCTCCAGTTCCTTCCAGCCGAAGGGGAACTCGTACTGGATGTCGAATGCGGCCGTGGCGTAATGGGCGAGTTCGTCTTCGCCGTGCTGATGGAAACGGGTTCGGGCCGGATTGACCCCGAGAGCGGCATAGTAGCTCTTGCGATCCTCCTTCCAGCTCTCGAACCACTCCATGTCGGTGCCCGGCTTGACGAAGAACTGCATCTCCATCTGTTCGAATTCGCGGGTGCGGAAGATAAAATTTTCCGTCGTGATCTCGTTGCGGAAGGCCTTGCCGATCTGGCCGATGCCGAAAGGCACCTTCAGACGGCTGGAGTCAAGGACATTCTGGTAGTTGACGTAGATACCCTGCGCGGTCTCGGGGCGGAGATAAACGACGCTGGCGCTGTCCTCGACCGGCCCCATGAAGGTCTTGAACATGAGATTAAACTGACGGATGTCGGTCATCTGGCCGCCGCATTCGGGGCATTTGCCCGGATCCGGAACCATATCGGCGCGGAAGCGGCGCTTGCAGACCTTGCAGTCGACCATGGGGTCGGTGAAGCCGGCCACATGGCCGGAGGCCTCCCAGACTTTGGGGGCCATCAGGATGGAGGCGTCGAGGCCGACCACATCACGGCGGCGGCGCACCATCCAGTTCCACCAGAAATCCTTGACGTTGCGTTTGAGCTCGACACCGAGGGGGCCGTAATCGTAGCAGGCGTTCAATCCGCCGTAGATTTCGCTCGACTGAAAAATGAAGCCGCGGCGGCGGCATAACGAGATGATTTTATCCAGGGTATTGGGGGTCGGGTTGGCCATTTTCTTTTCCTTGTTCTTCCTCTTTTGATTGATGCATGCTTTTCTGCAGTTTTTCCAGATACTGGATGCTTTTTAGAACGTGCAGCCCCTCCAGATGCCAGCGCAAATTGGCGAGCAGAAACTGGTCCAGTTCATGGCCCAGATCCGGCCCGACGCGCAGGGTGATGCTCTTTTCCAGGCCGGACTGGCCGAGAAAGTGAAGCGCCTGCAAGGCCCGGCGGGAGAGGGACTCGCCCTCTCCACTTCTCCCCTCGCAATCGCCGCAGCGGTAGCCGCCGCTTCCATAGTCGAAAAACTGGCGTTCCCGCAGCTTCTCCTGGCCGCAGCCCAGACAGAGCCTGTATTCGCCGCTGAAGCCGGAAAGAGCCAGGTAGCGGAGCATGAATGCGCGGACGACCTGGCGCTGGCCGGTCTCCGCCTCCTCCAGCAGCATCAGGCTCTCCAGCAGGAGGCGGAAGAGCTGGGGGTTGGTGTGGCCGGTGACCTCGCTGCGCTCGATGATCTCGCAGGGGATCGCGGCGAGGGCCATCTTGCCCAGCTGTCCGTGAACGGAGGCGAAGGGAGTGACGATCTCCGCCTGACTGAGATAATGCAGGTCGCGCGCTTCGTAGCGGTAAAAGACAATCTGGATGTGGTTGAGCGGCTCGAGCACTCCGCTGTAACGGGACTTGAGGCTGCGCGCTCCCTTGGCCATCACGCTCAGACGCCCGTAATGGAGGGTGTAGAGCGACAGGATCTTGCTGGTCTCGCCCTGTTTCCGGGTATGCAGCACGATCGCCTCGGTTTTGCTCAGAGGCATGAGGGCCTTTCCGACAATACAAACGCAGTGACCGCCGGAGCCTGGAACCGGACCCGGTGGATCAGGGCAGCGGACGCGGGACCGCCGCGAGGGCATTGGCCATCGCCAGCCAGCCGGCCACATCCAGCTCTTCCGGACGGCGGGTGAGGTCAAAGGCCGCCAGGGCTTCGAGATTGAATTTATCGCGCAGGGATTTTCTCATCATCTTGCGGCGCTGCCCGAAAGCGGTCCGCACCAGCAGGCGGTAGAGCTTTTCATCGGCCAGCAGCCGGGTGTGGCGGTCGTGAAAGCGCCAGCGCACCAGGGCGGAATCGACCCGAGGCTGGGGTTTGAAGACTGTCCGCGGCACCCGCAGCAGGATCTCCGCATCGGCGAAGGTCCGGCTGAAAACCGCAAGGATGCCATAATCAGGGTCGCCCACCCCGGCGGTGATCCGGTCAGCCACCTCGCGCTGCATCAACAGGGCCATGTCAACCAGGTTGCGGCGGCGGTCGAAAAAATGAAAAATGATCTGCGAAGTGATGTAATAGGGGATATTGCCGACCACGCGCAGAGGGCGTTCCCCGGCGAGGAGCATCGGCTCCATCGCGAGGATGTCACCCTCCACCAGAGTAAAGTTGGACGCCCCGGCGAACCGCTTTTTGAGGAGAGCCGACAGATTGCGATCGATCTCCACCGCGATCAGCCGGGCCACCCGCGGCTGCAGCAGATCCGTCAGCAGTCCCGTGCCCGGACCGATCTCGAGCACAGTATCCCCGGGCGCAAGGGCCAGGGCATCAGCGATATTGTGCAGCACGTTGCCATCGACCAGAAAATTCTGGCCCAGGCTCTTTTTGGGCCGGATGGGATAGCTCATTTCACTCGCAGGGATTGATTTTTGAATTGCCTAAAAGATAGGAGAAAATGAGCAAAAAAGCCACAGTTTTTTAAGCAGTTTCGCGCCTCCTCGAGGCGTCCGGCGCACAGTATAATGACCGGCCCGGTCTCACCCGGTGACTCTCCGCTGAAGCGATTTTGTCCCTTGATTTTTTGCTCCAAAATGGTGAGATTGAAGTATGAAGAGTCACTGCACAATCCTTCTGCTCCTGCTGCCGTTTCTGGCCAGGGGGCAGAATGTCGTCATCAACGAGATCGGCTGGATGGGAACCATGGCCAGCACCAGCGACGAGTGGATCGAGCTCCATAATCCCGCACCGCTCGCCGTCGATCTGCAGGGCTGGTCGCTCAAAGCCGCTGACGGCACACCGGCCATCCGCCTCACCGGTGTCATCCCGGCGCAGGGCTATTTCGTTCTTGAGCGCACCGATGACCAGACCATCTCGGACCGGCCGGCGGAGCAGATCTTCACCGGCGACCTCAAGAACAGCGGCGAATGGCTCATCCTGCGGGACCGCGACTCGCTCCTCGTCGACCAGGTGCGCTGCGACTCGAGCGGCTGGTTCGCCGGCACCAACAATCCGAAACGCAGCATGGAAAAGATCCACCCCCTGCTCAGCGGCATGCTTCCGGAGAGCTGGGCCGGCAACGACACGTTGACGCGCAACGGGCTCGATGCCGCCGGTCAGCCCATTTCCGGTACCCCGGGCGCGCTCAACAGCGTTTTCGACCATACCCTGCCGGTCGGGAACAGCGGCCGCCGTCAGCCAACGGAACCGGCGGCTCTCTGCGCGTGGCCCAATCCCTTCAATATGGGCATCATGCTGGCCTGGCTCACCCCCGGCGAAGAGGGAGTCGTCGAAATCATCGATCTGCTCGGCCGCCTCGTCCGCTCCTTGCCCACCCCCCCGGCCGTCCGCGGCGGCCGGGCGCAGCTCTTCTGGGACGGCCGCGACGACGCCGGAGATCCGGTGGCGACCGGCACCTATATCTGCCGTCTCCGCCGCGGCCGCAGCATCTCCGCCCAGCTCCGCCTCACCTGCTGCCGCTGAAAAGGAAAAACCTGCCGTACGCAGCCGGCCTCCCCCAACTTTAAGGTTGATTTTTGCCGCCGGGAAGACTAGATTTAAGCAGGAGATCCCGTCGCAGCCCGACTCCCGGCCTCAATGGCGGCCGCGCCGTCTGCGAAGAAAAAGTTTATGAGGAGCTTATGAATAAAATATTGACGATCCTGTTTCTCACCCTCGGTCTAACCTCAGCGTGGAGCAATACCATGTTCAAGAGCGATACCCTCTCCACCGAAAAAGGCGACATCGTCCTCACCTTCATCGGCCACGGCACCCTGATGCTGAAACTCGGCGGGACAGTCGTCCATGTCGATCCGGTCTCCGAATACAGCGACTATGGCGCGCTGCCCAAGGCGGACCTGATCCTGGTCACCCACGGCCACTCCGATCACCTCGATCCCGAGGCCATCGCCCTGATCCGGCAGAGCTCCACCCGCATCATCGCCGCGCCGGTCTGCCGGGCCAAGCTCCCCGACGCGGCCCTGCTGGCCAATGGCGAAAAGACCCGGATCGGGGAGGTGGAGATCGAGGCGGTACCGGCCTACAACCTCATCCACATGCGCCCGAACAAGCAGCCTTTCCATCCCAAGGGCGAGGGCAACGGCTACATCCTCCGTTTCGGCGGCAAAAGCATCTATATCGCGGGCGACACCGAGAACACCCCCGAGATGAAATCCCTCAAAGGGATCGACGTGGCCTTTCTTCCCATGAATCTGCCCTATACCATGACCCCCGAAATGGTGGCCGATGCGGCCAGGGCCTTTCAGCCGCGCATCCTCTATCCCTACCACTTTGGCGACACCGAAACCCGCAAGCTCATCGATCTCCTCAAGGAGGAGAAAAATATCGAGGTGCGGCTGCGGGATCTGCAGTAGCGGCGCGGTATTAAAAAAGGGATGGGCTCGTACGAGCCCATCCCTTTACCGCCCCCTGAAGAGGTGCGCCGATCCGGCCGGGTCCCTCCTAAAAGACACTGGCCGCAGCGAACCCCACCTTGTTGATGCCATATTTGATCCGCATGTAGCCGCCCTCACCCCAGCCCGCTCCCCAGCTGTTGCGCAGGATCCAGACCCCCTCGGCATCATCCCAACCCACCAGCAGGATGGCATGATTGACATCATGGGAGGCCGCGCAGCTGAGAAACCCGCCCGGTTCAGCTTCTTCCTTGTCGAAAACACCGTCGCTGTAGGCCTGAAAGTAGCTCCCCACATAGACGGCGGCGGCGACCGGGCCGAGCTGATAGATCGCCTCCTTGATTTTTTGGGTATCCGCGATCTGGTTGTCGCCATCCACGTAGGCCCAGCCGCTGGCCTGGTAGGCATAAGCCAATCCCGGCGGGCAGGGGAGATCGGCGGCGGCATAGGGAAAGAGGGCTTCCTGCACAGCGCCCGGGTTGATCAGCATCTCAAAGAGCCACCATCCCCCGCCGCAGCCATAACCCTCGCCATTGCACGAAACCAGATGCTGCTCCGAGAGGTCCGTACTGATGCTGTTCTTGATCAGCAGAAAGGACTCGAAACTGCCGATCGTGCCGAACGCCCAGCAGCTGCCGCAGTTCCCCTGATCTCGCACCGCTGTGACGCCGTTGTGCTCGCGCCAGTCCCATTTGGCCGGCAGGGCGAGGCTTGATTTCAGGGTGGCCGGAGCGAGTCTGGACAGATTCTTCAGTTTGGCGGTGCTGCGCCAGTTCTTCGGCGGCCTGCTCCCGCAGAGCTGGTCGATCGTCCGCGTCATCGCGGTGCTATAGCCGACTCGAAATGAGAGCTTTTGTTTGGTGATGTCCGCCCGCATATTGGCGAGCTGCTGGCGGACTGCGGGCTGGGCCTGATTCTCATCGAGCACCTGTGAAAAGAGCTGCGTGCAGGAGAAAAGCACGGCCAGACCAAAAAGCCAACGAAACATCCTCATAGCCACCTCCCTTTTAGCTGTACTATGGTTGGACACTGCACAGATGCTGATTACTTGTGGATGACCAGGGTGACCGAAAAAGTCTTGGCGGGTTCGGCATCCTTTTCCCATGGACGCCGGTATTCCAGTTTCAGAGGTGCGCGGCCGATGGCCATCGCCTGAAAGAAAAACATCTGTCTGCCCGGGGCGCCGAGACGATTCCGGTCGGCCGGAAGGGTCTCCTCGCGCAGCAGGCGCACATGTTCCGGATCACTCTTGCTGATCTGCCAGACGTATCCCGTCGATGGATTGGCTTCAAGCTCAACGACGAATTCCTGGCGGGTTTGACACTTGAAAAGCGCGCCTTGATCTTCCATGGTGAGCAGATTCGAGGGTGATTTCTGTGAGCAGGCGAGCAGGATCAGGAATGCACAAAGCAAGGTCTCGTAATGGGCCATCTCTACCCTCCCGGATTGATGCATCGATCTCCGGGGCGATGAAGCCCCTAAAAGTAGTGTAGCACAATTTGAGAATAAATGCAAGTGAAATTGCTGAAGAAAAAGCTGTCCTGGCGTAAAAGTGCGCCGGATCAAGGGTTGATTTTAAGCCGGCAATATGGTAAATTGGGGCCCTGTAAAGAAAATTTCCTCATCGAGAGAAAACCATGAAATCCAGGATTCTGCTGATCGCACTCCTCCTCGCCTCCTCCCTCCTCACCGGCACTGCGCGGGCCCAGATCAACATGGAGCGCTTCCGGCGCGACGCCCGGGAAAAGGGGCTGGAGGGCAATGCCGACATCGATCTTTCGATCATGACCGGCAACACCGATTTCCGTCTCATCGGCCTCAACAGCCGCCTCAACTACTCCTGGTCCCGCGCCTATACCTTTCTGGTCCTCAACGGCGGCATGGGCTGGAACTCGGGCGAACGCTTTATGGACCAGAACACGGCCCATCTTCGCCATGTCCTCACCCTGAACAGCCGGCTGCAAAATGAATGGTTTGTCCAGTTCGACAGCAACCGGAAGAGAAACCTGAAGGAACGGGAACTCATCGGGGCAGGGCTGAGGGGCAGGCTGCTGACTACGCCCACGGTCAAGCTCCGCCTCGGGGCCGCCTATATGTACGAGCATGAACGGTACGACCTGGCAGCGGAGAACAGCCATCCGCGCTCACTCGCCACCCACCGCCTGAGCAGTTACCTCACCTGCGAGGTTGGCCGGGGCGGCGGCGTCTCCCTGCTCGCCGTCACCTATTTCCAGCCCGCCCTGACAGACTGGCGCGACACCCGCCTTCTCTCCGAAAACGCGGTGGCGGTCGACCTCGCCGCCAATCTGGCGCTGAAAATGAGCATCACCCTCCGTTTCGACAGCCGGCCGCCCGACGGCGTGAAAAAACTGGATACTGTCAGCAAGAGCAGCCTCTCCGTCAGGTTCTAAAAAAAAGCGCCCCTCTTCAGGGGCGCCTGCACACAGGCATAAGGAGCGGATCACCGTTTCACATAGGAACCCACCCCGAGGGTGATGCTCGCAAAACTGCTCGCATCCGCATGGGGCTCGACGATGGTGTTGGCGGCGATTTTGATCCCCTCCGGAATGGCTGCTCTCTTGCCGATCACCGTCAGGCCGCTGTAGAGATGCTCGGGATATTTTTCGTTCGGATCGTCGGCCTCTTCGCCGCCGACGACTGCGCCCGCCCCGAAACAGGCATTTTTATCGGCGATGACCCGGAAGAGACGCGCGCCGGCCCCGATGCAGCTGTCCTGCATGATGACCGAATCGATCACCTCCGCCCCCT
>DAOOPF010000060.1:0-12177 GCA_035388125.1 bacterium
GGCACATGCGGCAGCTGCCGGCGATGGTCAGGGCCGGATGGTAGCAGTAATGGGGGATCTCGATGCCATGGGCTAGTGCCGCCTTGAGGATGGTCGTGCCGGCATCGACGGTGATCTCTTTTCCATCTATCTTGATAGTGGGCATGGGTTCATTCTGCTGGTTAGTGGGATTCCTTTAGCGCCGCTGCGGACAACGGCCGAGTTCGGCATGAGCCGCGAACTCGTCGCGAAACTGTTTGAGAAAACTCGCCGCCGGCATGGCTGCGGCATCACCAAGCGGACAGATCGTGCGAAAATTGATATGACGGGCGATATCCTCCAGAAGGGGCAGGTCTTCGGGGCGGCCTCCGCCCATCTCGAGGCGCTTGAGGATCTTGACCATCCAGGTCGTCCCCTCGCGGCAGGGGGTGCATTGGCCGCAGGACTCATGGGCGTAAAAGCGCTCAAGGTTGTAGAGAGCGTTGACCATGCAGGTATCCTCGTCCATGATGATCACGCCGGCGGAACCGAGCATGGAGCCGGCCGCGGCCAGCGACTCGTAATCCATGCTGACGTCGATCTGGTCGGCCTTGAGCACCGGTACCGAGGAGCCCCCGGGGATGACCGCCTTTAATTTTTTGCCGCCGCGGATGCCCCCACAGTCATCGAAGATCAGCTCCTTGAGGTTCTTGCCCATGGGAAATTCATAGAGCCCGGGCCGTTTGACGTGGCCGCTGACGCAGTAAAGTTTGGGGCCGGTGTTCTTGGGATTGGGCCCGATGGCGGCGAACCACTCGGCGCCATGGTTGAAGATCAGCGGCAGATTGGCGAGGGTCTCGACGTTATTGACCACAGTCGGGCTCTTGAAGGCGCCGACGACCGCCGGAAAGGGGGGTTTCAGGCGCGGCCAGCCGCGCTTGCCCTCGAGCGATTCGAGCAGGCCGGTCTCCTCGCCGCAGATGTAGGCGCCGGCGCCGCGATGGACAGTCACCTGCAGATCGTAGCCGCTGCCGAGGATATTCCTGCCGAGCAGATTCTTCGCCTCTGCCTCGGCGATAGCCTCCTCCAGCACCTGTGCGCCATGGACGAATTCGCCGCGGATGTAGATATAGGCGCTGTGGGCATCGATGGCGAATGAGGCGATGGCGATGCCCTCGAGGAGCATGTGGGGCTCGTGCTCGATCAGATAGCGGTCCTTGAAGGTGCCGGGCTCGGACTCGTCCGCGTTGCAGACCAGATATTTCGGCTTTTCCGAATCGCGCGGCACAAAGCTCCATTTCATGCCGGTTGGGAAACCCGCGCCGCCGCGGCCGCGTAGTCCCGACTTTTTAACCTCTTCGATGACGTCGGCCGGCTGCCACTGCCTGACCACCTTCTGCCAGGCCGAATAGCCCTGCGCGGTGAGATAAAAGTCCAGGCTCTTCGATTCCGGCTTGCCGATGTTGTGGAGGAAATATTGCTCGCTCATGCGCCTCTATCCTGCTAAATCAGGGCAAATTCGCCAAAATGGCGTCGATTTTCTCGACGGTAAGATTCTCGTAATAATCGTCGTTGATCTGCATCACCGGGGCGGTGCCACAGGAGCCCAGGCACTCCACCTTTTTAAGGGTGAATTTCCTGTCAGGCGTGGTCTCACCCACCCTGATTCCCAGCTTTTTCTCGAGGTGGTCGACCAGCGATTCGGCACCGAGCAGGGCGCAGGAAAGGGTGGCGCAGACCTGGATGGTATAGCGTCCCTCCTCCTGGCGCGGATAGAGGGTGTAAAAGGAGACCACATCCATGACCTGGAGCGGGGAGAGCCCGAGCAGACCGGCGATGTATTCCATCACCTCCGGTGTGATGGTCTTGAACTCGGATCTGGCGATGTGGAGTACCTGGAGGAGCGCCGCCTCCTTGTCGGGATAGTGGCCGAGAAGTTTTTCAACTCTCTTCAGGGCCGTTTCGCTGAAAGCTATGCTCATCTCTGATCGTCCTGCGGGCCTTGGGCCCGGTTAAAAAGTTCGTCGGGAGGAGTGTCTTCGCCCCGTCGGCCAGGGCAGCGCCGGGGCCGCAGGTGCGCCCGGGCGGTGCCGGCATTTAACGGTCGAGCTCGCCTGCGATGATATTCAGACTGCTGAGGATGGCCACGGTATCGGAGAGCAGGCGGCCGCGCAGCAGGCTGGGGATGATCTGGAAATTATAGAAAGAGGGGGGCCGCACGCGGAACCGGTAGGGGCCGTTGCCCTCGTTGCTGATGACGTGATAGCCGAGTTCGCCGTTTGGACCCTCGGTGGGGATATAGGCCTCCCCGCGGGGGGCGCGGGCACCGCGGTTGAGCATGATGATCTCGAACTGGTGGATCAGACCTTCGATCGAGCCGTAGACGTCATCCTTGTGCGGCAGGGTCACCTTGGAGTCCGAATCGGCGAAGAGTTCGCCCTCCGGAAAGCCGGCGATCGCCTGGCGGATGATGCTGACCGACTGGCGCATCTCCTCGAGACGCACCATGTAGCGGTCCCAGACATCGCCGGTGCTGCCGACGGGGATATCGAAATCAAAATCTTCATAGCCGGAATAGGGCGACGCCTTGCGCAGATCGAAGGGGACGCCGCTGCCGCGCAGGCAGGGCCCGGTGATGCCGTAATCGGCCGCCGCCGCGGGGGTGATGATGCCGACCTCCCGGGTCCGGCCGATATAGATCGAATTGTGGGAGAGCAGCCGGTCCACTTCATCGATGGTCTTGAGCAGGCCGTCGCAGACGGCGAGCGTGCGCGGCAGGAAATCCGCGGGGATGTCGCGGTCGCGGGCGAAGCCGCCGACACGGGCATAGCTGACGGTAAGACGGGTGCCGGTGAGCAGCTCGTAGAGGTTGTAGATATTCTCGCGCTCACGGATCAGATAGAGCAGGGCGGTGAAGGCTCCAAGGTCCATGGCGTGAGTGCCGATGCAGACGGCATGATCCATGATGCGGCCGAGTTCGGTGAGGATGACGCGGAGATACTGCGCCCGCTTGCTCACCTCGATGCCGAAGAGTTTCTCGACCGACAGGATGTAGGCGAGGTTGTTGTTGAAGGGCGAGACGTAATTCATCCGGTCGGTGATGGTGACGACCTGATTGTAGGTGCGGTACTCGCCGAGCTTTTCAAAACCGTGGTGGAGGTAGCCGATTTCAGGGACGCAGTCGATGATGCGCTCGCCGTCGAGTTCGAGCACCAGCCGCAGGGTGCCGTGCGTGGCGGGATGGGAGGGCCCGAAGTTGAGAAAGAGCCGCTCCTCCTGGGGCTGGTAGACGAACTCGTGGAAATCGGTCTCTAGGTAGAAGTTCTCGTTATTGGTATCCATGCTCTTCCCGGTGGTTGTCAATCCGCACCTCTTTACTTCGTCTTGGGATTTTCTATCCTGGTAAAATTTTCGCGATAGCCAATGCCCTGGAGAGGAAAATCCTTGCGCAGGGGGAATCCGCTGAAATCATCCGGACAGAGGATGCGGGTCATGTTCGGATGGCCGGTGAAGGTGATGCCATACATGTCGTGGACCTCGCGCTCGGCCCAGTTGGCCGCGGCCCAGAGCGGGACGGCACTGGCGAGGTGCGGATCCTGCTCGGGGACCGGGACGCGCACACGCAGGCGGTGGTTGTGGCCGGAACTGTAGAGCTGATAGATCACCCCATAGCGCTCCCTCCCCCCCATCTCCAGATAGTCAACCCCGAAGAGATCCATGAGAAAATCGTACGCCAGGTCCGCGTTCTCCTTGAGGAACCTGAGCAGTTCGATATGATCATCGCGGCTGGTGGTGAGGGCCAGCTGCCCGCACTCCTCCTCAGCGGCGAGTATCCTGTCGCCGAAGCGGGCGAGGAGCTGATCCCTGATTTCCTGATTGGTGGCCATAACGTCCTGTTCCGGAATGGGTTACAAAGCGATCAACGGTACTCGCTCGACCGTTCCTGTTGGATTTTCTGCTGGAGCTTCATCACGGCGTCGATCACCGTCTCGGGACGCGGCGGGCAGCCCGGCACATAGGCGTCCACCGGAATAAAATTGTCGATGCCCTGGATGGTCGAATAGGTATCGAAAACCCCGCCCGAGGAGGCGCAGGCCCCCATGGAAATGACCCATTTGGGATCGGGCATCTGACGGTAGATCTGCTGCAGGATGTGCATCATCTTGATATTGACGCGCCCCGAAACGATGAGAAGATCGGATTGGCGCGGGGAAAAACGCATCGCCTCGGCGCCGAATCGGCCCATGTCGTATTTGGGGCCGAGGACGCACATGAACTCGATCGCGCAGCAGGCGGTGCCGAAGGGCATGGGCCAGAGCGAGTTCTTGCGGCCCCAGTTGATCACGGCATCGAGGGTGGTGGTGATGATGCCATCACCCAGCTTGCTCTCTATTCCCATTCCAGGGCTCCTTTTTTCCAGGCGTACACATAGCCGACCAGCAGCAGACCGATGAAGAGCAGCATCTCCCAGAAGATAAAACTGCCCAGGGAGAGATACTGCCGGTAGACTACCGCCCAGGGGTAGAAGAAAACCAGCTCGATATCGAAAAGGACAAAGAGCATGGCGATGATGTAGAAACGGATGGAAAAACGGACGCGCGGGCTGCCGACCGGAATCTTGCCCGATTCGTAGGTTGACAGTTTGACAGGATTGGGACGGCTGGGTCCAAAGAGGTTGGTGAGAATGAGAATGGCGACGCCAAGTATCGCTGAGACCGCGAAGAGCAGCAGGATCGGCAATAGGTCATGAAGCATGCGATGCCTCTCGTTTATGGCTGATCACGATTGCGGGGAGGCCCAACCGCGCGGGGAGCGCGGGCCGGACGATTCAGGAGGTGAGCCATCCCCGGTACTGGAACCAAATAAAATAAGCCGATGAATTTCAAAAAGCAAGCGAATTATTTGGCGGCCCGTCCTCAACCACTCTTCCAGCTTCAGCCCGCCGGGCGGTTCGCCGGCATGCGCTGGCGAGGGATTCGTGCACCCGCATCCGCCGCTCTTCCCGGTGTGGCCCGCCGGGCGGGCTATCACATGCCGGAATGCTGAGCAGGGTCAATCAGAAAAAAATGAAAATAATTCAGAAAATGCTTGCTTTTTTATTGAAAAGATTGTATTATAATATATCAAAAATGTACGCTTTTGCGCGCCTTCCATATTCGGTGACGGAGTTTGTTAGAGAACAGATCCAAAGAATCGTGTAGAATGGCGACAACAGGCTATCTACGCGATTTTTTTATGCCCTGGCGAGACGAGTAAAGTTGTACAGAGCTTTTCATCTTTTTTAACGAGGAGTTTCCAAATGGAAACAGGAACTGTCAAGTGGTTTAATGCCTCCAAAGGCTACGGCTTTATCACCCGTGAGCAGGGCGGCGATGTCTTCGTCCATTTCAACGCCATTCAGGGCACCGGCTACCGGACGCTCGATGAGGGCGACAAGGTGGAGTTCGAAGTCACCCAGGGCGCAAAAGGCCTTCAGGCTGAAAAAGTAACCAAACTTTAAGCTTGGCATAAAGGTCACAAAAAAACCCGGTCCGTATGGACCGGTTTTTTTTTTGCCCGCTTGCGGCGTTCAGTTCATATTCTTGACAGGACAGAGGTCGCCGGGATTCTGAAAGTTGCACTCCCCCCACGCCGGACACCAGGCCCCGCAGAGCAGCTGCGAGGAATCGATTTCGCGCGCCCGCATCTCCCTGGGCTGGAAAGCCGCCGGCTCCGTATTCCTGATCTCGCACAAGGAGTGGACGATCTCGTCCATCCGCCGCATCACTGGAGTCGCCGGATCGAGGGCAAAAAGCCGGTTGGCCCGGATGGCCGCGCGAATCGCCGGATCAAAAGGGATGGCCCCGGCGATCTCCGCACTCACCCCCACCTCATGAGAGAGATAGCTGTTGAGGAGGTTCATGTCCTTGCGGTACTTGTCGTCCGTGACCTGATTAAAGAGAACCCGCAGACTAAAGCTTCCCGCCACCCGGCGCATCAGCTCCTCGGCAGGGATTCCATGCCGGTGCAGATAGCTGACCGTCTGCTGCAGAAGCGTCGCCTTTTCATCGGTGCCCCACTCCCCCATACCCCGGCCGCGGCTGAGGCTCTCCACCGCCAGCTGCAACTTTTGCTTGACCACCGATTTGACGAATCTGGCCAGATTCTCCATCGCCGTCGGCTCGGGGGTGGAGACCACCAGATTCAGATCCGCGGTCAGGAAATAGGAGAGCTCGCGCAGATCAGTGCGCGGGCCGAAATCGAGCAGCACATATTCGGCGTCGATGTAACGGAGAGCACGGATGAAACGGATGCGCCGCAGTATGGTGGCCTGATCGGAATCGTGCGCGATTTCAGGCGCGGTGATCAGGCGCAGATTGGGCACCGCAGTCGCCAGCGCCGCCTCCGCCAGCGGCTCCTGGTTGTCCACCAGCCGCCAGATATTGGGAGAGGCCTGACGCATGGCGAACAACTGACGCTGATTGGCCCCGCTGAAATCGGCATCGACGATGACCACGCGCTTGCCCGCGCGCGCCAGCGCCACCCCGAGCAGGGTGGTGAGCACCGATTTGCCCACTCCTCCCTTGCCGCCGGCGATAGCCCAAAGCTTGGCACGGCGAAGATGACCGTTGTTGCGGATGAAGGGCTTCATGCCCTCCAGATATCCCGCGGGACAGCGGTTGGACTCGCCATCGACCAGCACGTCATTCGGATATAATAGCCCCTGCACCCCCCAAAGGGCGAGGGCGTATGAACTCAGGGGACCGATGGTCAGGTCCTCGTGTTCAATGGTCCAGAGTCTGGTTTGCTTTTGCATATTTGCCCGTCTGGTTTTGCACCATGATGATACAATGTACTGCTGCAGTGCATCCTCCGGCCGGGTCGGCTCCGCCAACCCCATCCCGGAGTTTTTAGCTGCGTTCAGGTAAAGCAAACTCTTGTAAATGCAATGCCATTTTTTTTATGCGGGAACGGAAAAGACTGAGGCGGTCCAGTTACCCTTTTGCACCTGGAGATGCAAAGTCCATACCAAAAGATGCAGAACAGAGGAGGAAGGTCACTCTCCCCGCGTCAGAGCCGTGCAACCGGCGCAGCCGCGACGCGAAGAGAAAAGGATGCGGAGTGGTATCCAGGCGGAGAAGCTGCCGCCGTCCGGAGTGCGGTCCGGACGGCGGAAACCACTGATTCTGAACGGGTTATCTTTTGACGCCGAGGGATGTACCCACTGCCTCGGCCACATCGAGCAGAGGATGATCGAGCGGCACCGTGCGCGTCCTGCCGCCCACTTCGGTGATGGGCACGGAGACGATATCGGTGCCGCGCAGGGCCACCATCCGGTTGAACTGGCCGCTGACGACGAGATCGGCTGCACCAACGCCGAAACGGGTGGCGAGGATGCGGTCGTTGGGCGTCGGCGGGCCGCCGCGCTGGAGATGCCCGAGCACAGTGGCGCGGGTTTCCAGCCCGGTGAGATCTTCAATGTCGTTGCCCAGCTTGATCGAGACGCCGCCGAGGCGGATCGATTCGTGGCTGTCCTTGACCACGCGGCTGACCACCACATCCCCCCCGCGGGGCCTGGCGCCTTCGGAGACCGCGATGATGCTGAAGCGCTTGCCATAGCGGCTGCGCTCGGCCACCTTTTCGCAGATGTGGTCGAGATCGTACTCCATCTCCGGCAGGATGATCACATCCGCACCGCCAGCAATGCCCGCCGAGATTGTCAGCCAGCCGGCCGTGCGGCCCATGATCTCCACCAGCATGACACGATGATGGGACATGGCTGTGGTATGAATACGGTCGATGGCATCCGTCGCGATAGAAACGGCGGTATCGAAGCCGAAAGTGACATCGGTCCCGTAGAGATCATTGTCGATGGTCTTGGGCACGCCGACGACCGGCACACCCCGTTCGACCAGCCTGCGCGAGATATGCATCGAGCCGTCGCCCCCGATGCATACCAGGGCATCCAGCCGCCATTTCTCGATGTTGGCGATCGTCCCGGCTGAAACGTCCTTCTTGATCAACTTGCCCCCGACCAGAGTCGCCTGGGCGAAAGGATCCGCCTTGTTGGAAGTGCCGAGTATGGTGCCGCCGCGCTGGAGAATGCCGGAAACATCATCATATTTCAGGATCCGCATGCGGTCCTCGATCAAACCCTCGAAGCCGTCCTCGATGCCGACCACCTCAACTTTATGGTTGATCATCAACGATTTGGCGACCGCGCGAATGACGGCGTTCAGCCCGGGACAATCACCGCCGGCGGTGAGAAGGCCCACCCGGCGCACTTTTTTTACTGCCATGAAAATATCTCCTGTCTGGATGTCCATAGGGTGGTGCTTGTAAACGTCATAACATAATGTGCGAACCCGTTATCCTCCCGCCCTCAGCTCGTTCCGGACGGCGACGATCTCCCCGCCGCGGCGGTAGACCCGCGGCATCCGGCGCCCCCAGCGCGCCATCACCTCATAGGAGACCGACTCGATCCTGCCCGCGATATCATGCGGCGAGATCTCTTCCCCCCCGTCGCTCCCCATCAGGATGACCTCGCTCCCCTCAACCGCCTCCGGAATCCCGGTCACCTTGATGAAACAGGCGTCCATGCAGAGGCCGCCGACAATGGGCGCGCGACGTCCCGCCACCAGCACCTCGCCGATGTTGCGCAGTTTGCGGTCATAGCCGTCGGCATAACCGACCGGCAGCACCGCAATCCGCTCCGGCTGCTCTGCCATGTAACGCCGGCCGTAGCCGACGCTGTCGCCCCGGCCGATAGTGCGCACCGCCGCGATGCGGCTCCTGACCTGCAGGGCGGGCAGCAGCGCAAAGGGCCGGCGCACATCCCACGAGGGATAATAGCCGTAGAGCATCAGTCCGACCCGGACCATATCGAGATGGGCTTGCGGCAGATCCAGGACCCCGCCGCTGTTGCACATGTGCCAGAGCGGGATCCGCTTTCCCGCGGCCTCGACCTCGCGCCGCAGCGCGGTGAAGCGTTCGATCTGCAGCAGGGCGAAGCTCTTGTCCAGGCCATCGGACATGGGGAAATGGGTCATAACGCCGATGCATTCGAGAGCCGGCCACGAGGGCAGCCGGGCGATAAAAGCCCCTGCCGCCTCCACGGGGAGACCGTACCGGCTCATGCCGGTATCGATCTTGAGATGGATCCTGACCGGTACACCCGCCGCACTCGCCGCCGCATTGAGGGCACCCAGCAGCTCCGGCTGAAAGACCATCTGCTCAAGGTCATAGCGCACCACCAGCGGCGCCTGCCCGGGAAAGATCGCGCCCATATTGAGGATCGGGGTGCGGACTCCTGCCTGACGCAGCTCGACCGCCTCGTCGAGAGTCACCACTGCCAGCCGTTCCACTCCCAGGGATTCAAGCTGGCGCGCCACCATCACCGCCCCCGCACCGTAGGCATCGGCCTTGACGACCGCGCAGAGTTTGACCTCCCCAAGGGCCGCGCGGATGAGGGTAAAGTTGGCGCTGATGGCGTCCAGGTCGACCTCGACCCGCGTAGGCCGGAAAAAGGACTCAGCAGGCGGCATGGCGGCATCTCCCGGCACGGTTATCACGGCGCCCTCTCCTCCCGCCTTTTGAAAATATAGAGCGTATACTCCCCCAGATTCCAGAAGGGGGTGTGGTTGAGCAGCTGGTCGATGCGCCACAGCAGATGGCCAAGCCGGCCATCGACCGGCAGAAACCGGTGGCGGTACCAGGCCGGGTAGACGATGGAATAGCCCCGGGCCTCGATGCAGCTGAATTCCGGGGCGAAAGCGCGGCGCACCTCACGGGCGGAACGGGCGGAGCTGGCCAGGGGGCGGCCGGGTGAATAGCCCGCCCAGCTGCCGGTGATGCGCGCCAGGGCCCGGCGCGGTCTCAGCCTGAGCAGGTTCCAGACGATATCGAAGAGAAACCAGCGATTGACGAAGGTCAGCACCATCGTCCCCTGCGGCGTCAGGGCATGCGAAAGGGCTAGCGCGGTCTCACGCAGGTCGGGCACTGTATTCAGGGCTCCGAAATAGCAGTAGATCAGATCGAAACGCTCCTCCGGGAAGAGGGCAGCGAGATTTTCCGGAGCGCCGACTTCGACGCGCACATCCACGCCGGCAAGGGCGCCGGTTTTCGCTCGCGCCTCCTCCACCATCCGGGGCGCGATATCGATGGCGCGCCAGCGCAGTGCCGGGTAGCTGCCGGCAAACCAGGCGATATCTATCCCGGGGCCGCAGCCGATCTCAAGTCCCGATGCAAAAGAACGCGTCACGGTGAGGGAGCGGAAATCGCCGCGGATGCGCTGCAGGATGGGATTGTTCTCATAGTGGCGCTCGAAAAGAGGCGCCTCCTCATCAAAATAGCGCGCCACCTCCTCATAGTAGGCGGCCTTCTCGGCCGGGGAAGAGACCATCAGGTGGCCTCCTCCATGCGCCGGGTGAACTCCTGCAGCACCTCCCGGTCGGTCGGATAGCCATGCGCCTTGCTGTAGGTGCGGTCGATGCCCCTGAGCAGGGCTGAGCGGGTCTGCGGCTGGCGGCGGTATTTCCATCCCCAGACGAGCCGCCAGATGCGCGGGAGGAGCAGTTCCAGACCGTCGGCGAGGGGATTGCGCAAGAAAAACTCCGCCCACTTTTGTCTGCGGCTGTGGCCGTGATAGATGCAGCTGGCTTCATTGGGCGCGCGGCGGTAGTGCGGGAAATAGCCGGCCACCCACTCATTATGGCGGAGGAAACGGCGGAAAAGCCTCAAACCATAGAGCGGGGCGAGGCCAATCACCTCGGCGGCGGTGAAGAGATTCCTCTCCTGCAGATCGAGGTGGCTTTCGGAGAGCAGATAATTGAAGCAGAGCAGTTTTTCCGGATTATTACGGCCGATCCGGCGGAAGATGGCAAGAAACAGCTTGCAGATCCACACCCTGCGCCGGGCGGTGATGATGAAAAAATCGATATCGCTGTCATGGCCGGCCACTCCCTTGGAGAGGTCGCCGGAGAGATAGATACCGCGCACGAAAGGCAGGTGGCGCATCCGCCCCGCCGCCTGATACGCCATCCCCCAGAGCCGGCGCGCATGGCTCTCCCTCTCCTGCCGTGTGGCGATCAATGCCTCACGCCCGGGCAGATAATACCATCCCGATGATGCGCAGACCTGCCCCACGGCCTGGAGCTGATCGAGCACCCGCTCGAACTCCTGCCGTTCCGGCTTGACATGCATCAGATAGAAGTAGAGCTGATCCCTGCTGAGGGGATAATCAAAAATGTCGAAATAGAGGAGCGTCGACTGAATGGCTGATTCAATAGTATGCACGACATCCTTTCAATATCCCTGATGGAGTGATTCTGCGGCCGGTGGCTCGCACCGGTCTGTCAATCGCCGCCCGTTTTCACCCCCGAATATATAATAAAATTGGAAAAAAGTAAATAAATTCCCATATTATCGCCGGTTTTAAGTGACTTTTTTTTCGCCACCGCATCGCAGAGGCGGGAGCGGACGGAGAGAAACAGCATAATAGAGCTTGCCCAGCCCGATCGGCTGAAACTTTTTCACGCTCTGCTCGTCTCTATACTGTGTTTTTCGGGAATAACCCGCCCGGCCTGAGCAGTTTCAGTACATATCGAAAAGAAAATGGAGGTCCTGTATGCAGATGCACAAGGGAGTGCTTGTTGCCCTGATCGTACTGTTCACCGGCAGCGCCGTCTTTGCCCAGACGGGGATGCAGGCCGGCATGGGCATCGGCATCGGGGTGCCGATGAATGAATTCGCCGACCAGGTCAACACCGGCGGCGGATTCTGCGGTGAATTTCTTTATGCTCCGGGCAACGGCTATTTCGGCTTTGGACTCGGCATCGATTATCTGATCTACGGCTCCGAAACCAGGGAGGAGCCCTTCAGCACGACCATTCCGGACGTGACGGTGGATGTGACCACCACCAATTCGATCCTGCTCGGTTATCTGCTCCTGCGCGTCCAGGCCAAGGAGGGGCCCATCCAGCCCTATGCCGACGGCATCTTCGGTTTCGATTATCTCTTCACAGAGACCTCGATCAACGATGACGACTGGGACGACTGGGATGATCATGACGGTTACGATCAGATCGCCAGTTCGACCAATTTTGATGATACGGCCATGAGCTATGGTTTTGGCGGCGGCTGCAAGTTCCGCGTCTGGGAGGCCGCCTCGGAAGCGACAGAGGTCTTTGTCGATGTGCAGGGCCGCTACCTGCGCGGCGGCGAGGCGGAATACCTGAAAAA
>DAOOPF010000060.1:12277-18729 GCA_035388125.1 bacterium
TCATGGGCGGGATAGGAGGTGGTCACCGCGAGACATTTCATGCCGGCGCGGCGCGCGGAGGCGATCCCCTGTTTGGCATCCTCGATCACCAGGGTCTCCTCCGGCTGGATGGCGGGCACAGCGCCGGTCACGCGGTTGAGTTCGGCCAGTGCCCGGTTGTAGCTCTCGGGATCGGGCTTGCTCTTGCTCACATCCTCAGCTGCAACGATCACCCGGAAGCAGGAGAGCAGATTCCCGGCAGCCAGTATGGCGCTCACCTCGCGGCGCAGCGATCCGGTGGCGATGGCCAGCGGCACAGCCGCAGCCAGTTCCCGGATCAGCTCCGCAGCGCCCGGGAAGAAACGGGTTTGGCCCGCCCGGATCATCTCCGCGTAGATCGCCCCTTTGCGCGCCACAACCTCCTGCAGCTCTTCCTCCTGCAGATTCATCCCCCGGTCGGCAAAAAAAAGCGCTATTCCACTCGGATCATCGTAGGCGAGATAGCGCTGCGCATAGAGCTCGGGGGTCAGGCCATCGCCGGCTTCGCCCAGGGCGGCCTTGACGGCCTCCAGATGCAGGGGTTCGGAATCGATCACCACGCCGTCAAAATCGAAGATGATCGCCCTCAGCACTTCTCCTCCTCTTCCAGCTTCCAGGAAAAACAGCTGCGTTTGCCGGTATGACAGGTCGGACCGCAGGGTTCGGCCATGACCAGAATCGCATCGCGGTCGCAGTCGGCATAGAGTTCGCGCACGAGCAGAAAGTTGCCCGAGCTCTCCCCTTTGGTCCAGAGCTTCCGGCGTGAACGGCTCCAGAAGGTGACCTTGCCGCTCTCCAGGGTGATGCGGAGGCTTTCGGCGTTCATGTACCCGAGCATGAGGACGTCATGGGCGGCGGCGTCCTGGATGATGGCCGGGACGAGCCCGTTTTCATCGAACTTGACCGCGGCGGTGAAATCGGCGGGACTGAGTTTTTCCATATCGGACATGGGGTTCGCTCTCCTTGCAGTTTGTTGTTCAGCCGGTGTCTTTTACAATCTGACCGGCACCTGGCGTCCGGCCAGGTAGCGCTTGACTTCCTGAATTGAGTTGCGCCGGTAATGAAAGATCGAGGCCGCCAGAGCGGCATCCGCATCGGCGAGGGCGAAGACATCGTGAATGTGCTCCGGGGCGCCGCAGCCGCCCGAAGCGATGACCGGAATGGATAGGGCCCGGCTCACCGCGCCGGTGAGTTCGAGGTCGTAGCCCTCCCCGGTGCCGTCGCAGTCCATGGAGGTGAGCAGGATCTCCCCGGCCCCGAGGGCCTCCACCCGGTGCGCCCAGGCGAGAGTCTCCAGCTCGAGCGGGATGCGGCCGCCGTGCGAAAAGACCCGCCAGCCCAGCGCGGGATCGCGCCGGGCGTCGATGGCCACCACCACCGCCTGGCTGCCGAAGCGCTCAGCCAGCTCGCTGACCAGCTCGGGGCGAGCAATCGCCGCCGTGTTGACGGCCACCTTGTCGGCTCCCCTCTGCAGCAGCTTCTGGGCATCGGCGAGGGTGCGCACCCCTCCGCCGACCGTCAGGGGCATGAAGATATGCTCCGCCGTCCGCGCCACCACATCGAGCAGAATGGCGCGTTTTTCCGCCGAGGCGGTGATGTCGAGAAAAACCAGTTCGTCAGCGCCCTGCTCGTCGTAATAGCGCGCCTGAGCGACGGGGTCACCGGCATCGCGCAGCTGCAGGAACTGGATCCCTTTGACGACCCGCCCCTCCTTGACATCGAGACAGGGTATGATGCGTTTGGCCAGCATGGTCTACCTCTGAGTATAGGTCCGGATCAGATCCGCCAGGATCAGCTCTTTTTCATAGAGGGCGGTGCCGACAATAGCCCCCTCAATGTTGGTCAGGGGGAGGCTGGCAAGGGCCGCCAGGTGCTCGGGGCGCGAAAAGCCGCCGGAGGCGATGATGCCCATCCCGGTCGCCCGGGCGATGGCCTCCAGCCGGAGGAGATTGGGACCGCTTCCCTCGCCATCCCGTGCGATATCGGTATAGATGATGCGCTCGAGCCCGGCCTCTTCCAGGGCTGCGATAAATGCCGCCAGCTCCCACGCCGACTCTTCTTCCCACCCCCTGATAGCGACCTTTTCCCCCCGGGCATCGACGCCGGCGACGATGCGGCCGGCACCGAAACGGCGCACGGCCTCGCCGGGGAGCTCCGGCCGGGTCGCTGCAGCGGTGCCCAGGATCACCCGCGCCACCCCCAGCTCAAGCCAGGCCTCGATCTGCTCCAGCGTGCGGATGCCCCCACCCAGTTCGACGGCGCAGGAGGTACGCCGGAGAATGGCGGCAATGGCGCGGCCGTTGGCGCCGGTGCTGCCAAAGGCGCCGTCAAGATCGACGACATGGATCCAGGCAGCCCCCTCCTCCTCCCATTGCGCCGCCACGGCGGCGGGATCGTCGGCATAAACCTTTCGCGTCGCGCGCGCCCCCTGCTTGAGACGCACGCAGCGTCCATCCATCAGATCGATGGCGGGAATGATGAGCATGGTTTTTTCCTCACAAGGTGATGAAATTGCGCAGGAGCTGCAGGCCGTGCCGCTGCGATTTTTCCGGATGAAACTGGACGGCATGCAGAGCACCCGACTGGATCGCCGCCGGGACGGGGCCGCCATAGTCGGTGAGGCCGGTGATCAGCTCCGGCTGCGCCGGCTCCGCATAATAGGAGTGGGCAAAATAAAAATAACTGCCCGCCGGAATCTCGCGCCACAGAGGCGAGGCCTGCTTCTGTTCAAGGGCGTTCCAGCCGAGATGGGGGACCTTGAGCGGCGGCGCAAAGCGGCGCACCCGGCCGGGCAGCAGCCCCAGACCGGCCGCCCCCGGGCTCTCCTCGCTCGCCCCGAAGAGCAGCTGCATGCCCAGACAAATGCCCAGAAAAGGGCGGCCGCTGGCGATGAAAGCGCAGATCGCTTCGCGCAGACCGAGTGCATCGATAGCCTCGACGGCCTTGCCAAAGGCCCCCACCCCCGGCAAAACAACTCTCTCCGCAGCCCCGATTTCTGCAGGTGAAGAGGTCACACTCGCCTCGGCCCCGAGATGCTCCAGAGCCTTGAGGACGCTGCGGAGATTGCCCGCCCCATAGTCGATCACGGCGATCACTTGAGCCTCCCTTTGGTCGAGGGCACCCCCACCCGGCGCGGATCGATGGCGACAGCCGCGCCCAGGGCGCGCGCCACCGCCTTGATGACCGCCTCCATGATGTGGTGCTGGTTCCGCCCGGCGAGGAGCGTCACATGCAGGGTGATGCCGGCGTTGACAGCCAGTGCGCGCAGAAACTCGACCAGCAGCTCGCCGTCAAAGGTGCCGACCATACGCAGGGGAACGGGACACCGCCAGGCGAGATAGCCGCGGCCGCTGACATCGACCACCGCCCGGGCAAGGGCCTCATCGAGGGGGCAGTAGGCGTGGCCGAAGCGGACGATCCCCTCCCTCTCCCCCAGCGCCGCCGAGATCGCCTGCCCCAGCAGAATGCCGGCATCCTCGACGGTGTGGTGGCCATCGACATGCAGATCCCCGGCTGCCGTAAGCTCCAGGTCGATCAGACTGTGCCTGGCGAGGGCGGTAAGCAGATGGTCGAAAAAACCGATTCCCGTAGTAACGCCGGAGCGGCCGGAACCGTCCAGATCGAGCGTCACAGTGACGGCGGTCTCCGCCGTCTGCCGGGACAGAGTGGACTTGCGCTGGTTCATGACAGACTCTCCTTCAAGGCTTCAAGAAACCAAAGATTCTCGTCGTGCGATCCTGTGTTGACGCGCAGGTGATTCTCGAGGAGGGGATACCCGGAGACATCGCGAACGAGGATGCCCCGCTCCTTGAGGCGGCGAAAGAGACTTTTGCCGTCCGCGCAGCGAAAAAGCAGAAAATTGGCCGCCGAGGGGTAGACCGTGACGGCGGCGATCCGCCGCATCTCAGCCAGGAGCCACTCGCGCTCGCGCACGATCCAGGCGACCCTCTCCTCCAGCAGACCCGGGTCAACGAGCAGGCGCAGGGCGATGTGCTCGGTGAGCAGATTGACCGTATAGGGCAGATGGGCCTTGCGCAGCTGGTCGATGTTGGCGGGATGGGAGATCAGATAGCCGAGCCGCAGGCCGGCCATGCTGAAGGCCTTGGAAAAGGTGCGCGAGAGGACCAGTCCGGGATACTGTTCGAGCAGGGAGAGGCCGCTCCAGCCGCCGAACTCGGCATAGGCCTCGTCGAGGAAGACCAGGCCGGGTGCAGCCTGGCAGATCGCCTCGACCTCAGGCCGGCTGAGCGCCCGGCCGGTCGGGTTGTCCGGTGAGCAGAGCAGGATCAGTTTGGGAGCCCCGGTGCGGATCGCCGCCAGAGCCTCCTCGAGCGGGAACGGACGGTCCGGCGGGCAGAGGATCCCGGTGGTTTGGGCCCCGTTGATAGTGGCGAAGAGTTCAAAAAGGCCGAAGGTCGGAGGAAAGTAGAGGAGCCCGTCGCCCGGTTCGATGACGGCAGCCAGCAGGGTCTGCAGCAGCTGATTGGAGCCGTTGCCGGGCAGGATCTGGCCGGGCCGCAGGCCGTGGCGGGCGGCGAGGGCCTCCTTCAGGGCGCCCGATTCGCTGGCGGGATAGCGATTCCAGGGCAGGGCGGCAGCCTCCATAAGCAGTTCCTTCTTGAAGGCTTCCGGAAGATCGAAGGGGCTTTCATTCTGGTTGAGTTTGGCGCGCACGCGCTCCTGAGGGGGCGGTTCATAGCCGGCCAGAGCCGTGACCGCCCGCTTGAAGTATCTATCCATCGTTTTGCACCCTTTTAGTTACGGCATTGGCATGGGCGTCGAGCCCCTCGGCCAGGGCAAAGCGGGCGATCTTGTCCGCATGCCTGGTCAGGGCTTCACGGCTGTAGGAGATGACGCTGCTGAACTTGAAAAAATCCTCGGTACGCAGGGGCGAAAAAAAGCGCCCGGTGCCGTTGGTCGGAAGAATATGGTTCGGCCCGGCCCAATAATCGCCCACAGTCTCAGGCGACCAGGAGCCGAGAAAGATCGCCCCGGCGGTGCGGATCCCGCCGAGAACACTCCAGGGATCGCGAAGGTGCAGGCCGAGATGCTCGGGGGCGAGGCGGTTGGCCAGGGCAACGGACTCGTCCAGCCCGCTGCTGAGCAGGATCGCGCCGTACTCCGCGAGCGAACGGCTGAGGATCTCCCTGCGCTGAAGGGCGGCATACTGTCCGGTCACCTCCCGCTGCACTGCCAGCGCCAGGCTTTCCGAGTCCGTCACCAGCAGGCTGGAGGCGAGGGGATCGTGCTCCGCCTGGGCGAGCAGGTCGGCGGCGACAAATGCCGGCTCGGCGCTCTCGTCGGCCACGACCAGAACTTCGCTCGGACCGGCCACCATGTCGATGCCGCACTGCCCGAAGAGCAGCTTTTTCGCCGCTGCCACATAGATGTTGCCGGGGCCGGCGATCTTGTCCACCCTGGGGATGCTCTGCGTACCGAAGGCGAGGGCGGCGATGGCCTGGCTGCCCCCGACACGAAAGAGGCGCGTGATCCCCAGCTCATACACCGTGGCGAGGATGACCGGATTGACCTGCAGATCAGCGCCGCATGGAGTGACCACAACGATCTCACTGACGCCGGCTGCGATGGCGGGGGCCGCGGCCATGATCAGGGAACTGGGATAGGCGGCCCGCCCGCCCGGCACGTAGAGCCCGACCCGTTCGAGGGGGATCGCCCGCTGACCGAGCACGACGCCATCCGCCTCCCAGTCGATCCAGGAGCGGGGGATCGATTTGCGATGAAAGCGGGTGATGTTCCCGATCGCCTCCCGGATCACCTCAAGCAGGGTGCTGTCGCACTCCGCATGCGCGCGTTCCATCTCCGCGGCCGGGACGGCAAGCGTCGATGGGAGCAGTTCGGCGCCGTCGAAGCGGCGGGCGTATTCGATCAGCGCCTCATCCCCGCGATCACGCACATCCGCGATGATTCCGGCGACGCGCGCCTCCACCTCTCCGGCCGTCTGCGCCCGCCGCGATTCATAGCGGGTGATGAACTCCTCGATGGCCCCGTTTCTATACAGGTTTATCATGGTACTATCCATCCTTTCGTGGTAATCCGCCTGTGCGGGCCGTTTTCAATAGATGACCTTGTTGAGCGGATACTCGATGATGTCCTGCGCGCCGGCTTTTTTCAGTCTGGGGATCAGTTTGCGCACCGACTGCTCCTCGATGATGGTTTCGACGGCCACCCATTCGGAACCATGGAGGGGGGAGATAGTCGGATTTTTCATGGCGGGCAGTTCCTTCATCAGATCCTCCAGCCGCGCCGCGGGGGCATTCATCTTGAGGCCGACCTTGCCCTCCGCGCGGATCGCCCCCTGCAGCATCATGTTGAAATTTTCGATCTTTTCCCGCTTGGCCGGATCGCTCCAGCTCTTTTTGTTGGCGATGAGCATGGTGCGGGATTCGAGCAGGGTCTCGATGATGCGCAGATTG
>DAOOPF010000061.1:0-18722 GCA_035388125.1 bacterium
GAAGGCCCCGTTGAAGGCATCCCCAGCCGCGGTGGTATCGACGGCCTGGACCCGCCGGGCGGCGAACAGCCTGGCCTCCCCCGGGGTGACCCAGAGCGATCCGCGGTCACCGAGTGTGACCAGCAAATTACCGACGCCCTGGTCCAGAAGCCGCTGGGCGGCGCACCGGATCGACTCGATGTCATCCAAAATGGACATGCCGGCGAGCAGTTCCAGCTCGAGACGGTTGGGGGTGAGAAAATCGACCCGCTGCAGCAGCTCCACAGGCAACTTGCAGGCCGGTGCGGGATTGAGGATAAAACAGGCACCGGCGGCCGCAGCAAGCTCTGCCGTCCTGGCAACCGTCTCGAGTGGGATCTCGAGCTGTGCCAGCACCACGCCCACCCGGTTGAAAAGTGCGAGTCTGCTCTCCACATCCGCGGGCGAAAGCTTCATGTTGCTGCCCGAAATGACGATGATTTCATTCTCGCCGCCGCCATCCACTGTGATCAGGGCGATACCGGTCGGCTCTTGCTCATCGATGAGAAGATGATCCATCACCACTCCGTCACTGGCCATGTTCTGCACCAGCCGCTCCCGGAAAAGATCGTTGCCCATCCTGCCGATGAAATGGGTCTCCCCTCCCAGCTTGGCGGCGCAGACAGCCTGATTGGCCCCCTTGCCGCCTGGATACATGTTGAACTGCCGGCCAAAAAGGGTTTCACCAGGCTGAGGAAATTTCTCCGCCACCACGACCATATCCATATTGGCACTGCCGACGACCAGAATTGCATTGCGATCCATGTTTTTCCCGTCTTCCTGGTTGCTATAGTCCCCTACAGAGTGAATTCATACACCGGCATGTGGATCAACCGGGGTTCAGCAAAAAGTCCCGACGGCTTTTGCACCGCCTCGAGGATATTGATGAGGGTATTGGTCACCTTGAGGGTAAGGCGATTGCGCCCTGGTTGCAGCCGTCCGGTCAGATCGATCCGATAGGGATGCCAGGGGAGGATGCCGGCCGAATCTCCATTGACCGAAACCTCGAGCACGTCCTCGCCGCACTCGGCCGCAAGCAAGAGCTTGCCCTGCAGGTAATGCGGCGGCAGATCGACCTCAAAGGTGTAGAGGCCGGTGCCCGAGAAAAAGGGGTACCCCTGCTTCGTCCAGTCGCCCACGGCGATGCGACCGGCCGGCTCGGTGATGCGGTAGCCATCGGAGGAGCCGGCCAGAGCGAAGGGGCCGACGATCTTGAGCAGATCGAGAATGCCGTCGGTGCGTCGCTCTGCGACCAGGCGTACAGCGACGACATTGCGTCCGGTGCGAATGAAGGGGTGGATATCCACCTCGCGAATCTCCGCGTCGAGGGGACTGCGCCTGCCCTTATCCTTAATCTCCTCCCCGTTGATAAAGAGGCGATGGGCGCTGCCGCTGAAACCGTCAATGAGCAGACGGAGATCGCCGGGCATGCAGTCCATCAGGAACCGGGTGCGATACCAAAGCGCCGCCGGGTAACTCTCCTCTTCGCGTTCCTGTGGAAGCTGCATCTCCCAGGCGCCGAGGGTGACATCGAGCCAGCCCTTGTCATTGAAATCGGGCCGGGCGGGCTCAAGCCCGGACTCTCCGGCCTCCTCGACCCGCATCTTCCAGCGGGAGATGCAGAGCACGTTATCCCCCTCGAGGCTGAATTCGATGGGCGAGCCCAGCGGCAGATCGGGCAGGGGATCAAGCGCCTCGGCGTGGAGTTCCCGGAGTTTTCCTCCCTCATCGACGCGGATAAAAGGCTCGCTCGCCTGCGCATCGGCATATCCGGTTGCCCTGCCGCTGTCAAAACGCTCGATGTGTACGCTGGCGCCGATTATCCGCAGAGCAGGCTGTTCATCCCTGATGATGACGAAATGCGAGGCTGCCGGCGGAAAATCGAGCTGCAAAACCAGCCGGCCGTCGCGTATTTCATGCACATGCAGCGGTCTGATCTCGCCGCTGTCCGGATCCCAGAGTTCCGGCGTGCCGCTCTTTTCAAAACTCACCTCCACCCTGCCAAGCTCCTGCTGGAGGGTATTGACCAGAAAATAAAGATCGTGTCCGTCCTTGATGCGGTGCAGGTAAAAAACCGCCTCGTGGCCGATGATCACATCGGGGGTGAGCATCTCCCCGAGCAGGCGCATAAATTCATCCTTGGGTTTGTGCTGGTGCAGACCCTGGCCCTGCACCAGGGCCAGGCGTCTGCCCTCTCCGAGGCGCTTTATTTCAAGCGGGGCGCCGGACTCGAACTGCTGCAGCAGCTGCAGTGGATCAGTGCCGAACAACTCTTTCACCCGCCACCGGGCTTCATTCTCACTGCTCTCGAGAAATTCGAGGGGCAGCAGGGTATCGGCGATGATCCTGCCGCCGCAGCTGGCGAACTTTTCGATGGCTGTGAAGGTATCCGCCTTGACATGGGTCAGAGGCGGAAGGATGAGCAGGTCATACGCCTCCTCCGCGATACGGATTTTACCCTCCGCGATCCCGGCATCGATCAGAACATCCTCATCGACATAGTCAAAGTCGAAATGGAGGCGCAAAAGGGTGTCCGTCAGGTAGTTATAGTCTGATTCGATGAGGGTGCCGATCCGGTTGCGCTCCTGCGGGGTATAGTTGGTCCAGATGCTGTTGATCGGATAGAGGATCAGTATTTTGGCCACATGCCGGCCGCCAGAGAGGGCATGGCCCAGGCGAGCCATGTAGGTGGTGAACCGGCTGTAGTATTTCCACCAGGTGTGGTGATAGAACTGGCTCGGCGGCCAGTCACGCTTGCGCTCGCCCTCGATGGAATAGTGGTAGCCATGGTTGTTGAACAGGTTGACCCCCAGGACGTACTCCCAGTTGGCAATCCATTTCATGCGTTCCAGGGTGCAATCCCAGTAGGTTCCCCCCATGGACTCACAGAGCAGACGGGTGCTGCCGAAATGGTGGGCGGCCGAGCTGGCCATCTTGAGCGAGACATGCTCAGCAGGTTCCTCCTCGCTGCCGATTTTTGGGTAGAGATGATCGACTCCGATGAGGTGCATATGTTTGAGATACTTGAAGATATTGCCCTCACAACGAGCATGTCCGCGCAGCCACTCCTCGAAGAGGAGATGGCCTGTGAAGATCACGCCGTTCTCGTCGCACCAGTCGCGAATCTGTTTGTAATAGCTGTCGGCGTATTGCTCAGTGAGGGTACGCCAGAAATCGTAGCGTATGGCGGCGGTTCTTTCGCCCATGTCGGCATAGAGCGCGGGCAGCCATGGCTTCAGGTCATAGCCGCGCCGTTTGCGGAAGATTTTGAACATCCTGCTCGACCAGGGAACGACATAGTTATCCACGCCCACCTGGTAGTAGTACATCGCCGGCTCATCGGTGTAAAAGCCCGGAACGATGGCGCCGAACTCCTCGCCGACCGCCTTTTTATAGCCCTCATGGGTCAATTCGAGAAAACGACGGGTGGATTCAGGATCAAGGGTGTCGATGTAATAGTCGATCTCCTTCTCGAGGAAGTAGAGCAGCTTCCACTTGCCCGCAGGGGCCTCCCAGGGCACCACCTTGTTAAAGGAGAGGTTGGGGGTCAGATCGATGAGATGGGTGATGCCCTTTTCGAATTCTTCGGCGGAGCAGGCGAAGGCGGCGATGGGCCGTGAATCGCCGGTGTTGACGTAGCGCGAATCGGTCGCTTCAAGGAAAGTGAAGAGCGGGCCGTCGACGTTGAGAACGACCAGCTCGAGGTATTTCTGCCTGAGGTGGGGATATCTGGCGGGTACCTGGCGCTCCGCAGTGCCGCTCGGCCAATTCATCTCGTCATAGACCCAGATATCGATGCCGATCCTGCGCGCGGCCTGGACGACATATTTCACCCTTTCGAACCAGCCTTCGGAGAGATAGGGCACTTTCAATCCAAAGCGGCCATGTATGAAGAGTCCGTGGATTCCCTTGTCCCGGTATTCGCGCAGCTGCCATTCCATCTCCTGCTCATCCAGTTCCCCATTCCAGAACCAGAAAGGCAGGATGCCCATCGCCCGGGGCGGACGGGCGAAATTTTCCCGGGTCAGTTTTTCACCATCAAGGGTAATCTTCGCAAAGGCCATTCAGGAACTCTCCTCAGTTAATCCGCCGGATCAAAACGACATCAGCAGCGAAAAGCGGTGGGGTGATTCGAGAAATTCATAGTTGACGTAGGCGTAATCGAACTGGAACTTCATGCCCGAAAGCTGGTGATGCAAGCCGAAACCAGCGGCCAGATTGCCCTCCTCATAGTTGAAGCGGTAGCCGCAGCGGAGGGCGATGAAGTGATTGTACCAGTACTCGCCACCGAGGTGATAGCGTTCGCCATAGTCATTGGTATTGATGGCGTCGATGGCAAGCTGGAGATGATGGTCGGGCCCGAGATCGATAAAGCTGTTCTCGTTGTTGATGAGATCAAAGCTGGTACCGATGCGATAAATGAGGGGAATCTCATAACCCTCGATCCGGTCGCTTTTTTCCTTGCCGAGCCAGCTGACTGATCCGGTGGAAAAATTCTGGGCGCTCATGGCGATGCGAAAGCCCTTGAAGCCGGTTTCATAATAGGTGCCGACATCAAAGGCGACCAGTCCTACGTTGTAGATGAAGAGTTCTTCGCGGAAGTACTTGGCGGAAATCCCGATCGAGAGTTTGTCGGTAAAATCACGCGAATACGAGAGGCCGAGTTGGAGATCGCCGCCGCTGAAGTTCTTGCCGGTGCGTGTATCGGCTGCGCCGGAGGTGCTGGTCACGAGGGCCTCCTGGATATCCTGGTAGTCGAGACCGGCGAAGGAGAGGGCAAAGACCCCAACTCCATTCCAGCGGTAGCCAACAGCAGCGGTGAGGTAATTAAGATCCGCAAACCAGCGCGTGTAGGTAAAGGCGGCTTGTCCGCCGGCCAGACCGCTGATGTTAGCGGGATTCCAGTAGACTGCGTTGACATCGCGCACAACCGCGATACAGGCCTCGCCCATGCCCGCCTGACGGGCGCCGACGCCGATCTTGCTGAACTGGAACACCGTCCGCCCGCCTTTGTTGAAACCGAAGAGGGCTGACGCGGCGATCAGCGAGAGCAGGACCGCAAATGAGAGGCTTCTTTTCATATCTTATCCCATCCTTGAATGGCTTAGCGAATAATCATTATTTTGCCCGTCAGCCGGCTGTTGACACCGGGGACGCGGGATTCGATGTGATAGATGTAGAGGCCAGGGGCCACCAGCAGGCCGGAATCGCTCTTCTGATTCCAGACCGCGCTGCCGGAGAGGTTGCCGAACCGGTCCGGCTCATGCTCGATCGTGCTGATCAGGTCGCCGAAGAGGGTATAGATACGGATGGTGCAGCTCTCGGGAAGGCTGCGGAATTCGATCCGGTAGGGATCGTTGATGCCGAAACTGCGGTCGGGATCATTAAAGATGTAAGGATTGGGAACAACATAGATGTCGAAGGTGTTGACCGGGCCCGGGGATGCGGCAACCGGATTGGTGCGGTTATAGTCTCCGTTCTGGAGTGCGGGCAGGTCCGTCACGACGGTGCCGTTGGCGGAGGTCCAGGGGCGCGGATTTTCGTTATAGGCCGCGACATAATAGCCGCAGCGGAAGCCGAAGACCACTGTGGAATCCATCAGGATATACTGCTGCTCGGATTCGTTCCAGTATTTGGCGAACTCTGTGCGCGGGATGTCGAGGATAAGGTCCCAGTAGGCGCCGCGGAATACCGGCGGTTCGGTCTCGTTGAGGAACTGGAAATCGCTTGAGCGGTAGATGCGGTAGCCGTCCAGGTCAGTGCTGCCGTCGTAAAAGACCCCGCCCGAGGCGTCCTTGATGACAGCGGTTTCGGCGGCCTTGTCCCAGGCCACGCGCACCAGGGGCACCTCGGTGCTGTAGGAGACATTGGCAGCGACGCAGTTGGGGCCGGGCGGCGGCTCGGGGATATCGGCGGCCAGGAGCATGCCGTTCACCTCCTCGCCCATTCCCCATTTGACCGCATTACGGGCGAAGACAGCGTTGCGGCGGATGGCCATAATAGTGCTGTCCGGGAAATGCCCCTGGGGATCACCATTGACTACATCGCGGTAGTCCATGCAGCCGGCGATCTCGGCCAGGATGAAGCGGGCCTGCTGGCCGGGGGACAGATTGTAAGGCCCATACGAAAAGGTAAAAAAGTTGAAGCGGTTGCCGGTGTTGCCCAGCTTATCCTGCAGGTCGGGAACCTGAGCGAAATCATAAAAGGTCTTTTTGGGCCGGAAATTGCCAATCGTCATCTTTTCCAGGTCGAGGTCCATGCCCTGAAACCTCCCACCCTTGTGGGAATCGATGCGCAAAACATCCGGCTTGGGCGAGGTGCGGGGTTGACCATCCCGCGGACTCGCATAAAGGGCGAGCCAGCCGAAGGCGGAGGGGCTCATCAGCTCCTCACCGAAATAGTTCTTCCAGATCTGGTTCTCCTTGAGCGCGCTGGCATCCCACCAGGGGGGCGGTTCCTTGCCGCCGTTAAAGTTGGTAGAGAAGACCAGGGTGCCGTCGTCAAAGGAGTGATAATAATCGTGGTACCATTTCTTCTCCCAACCGAAACCGCCGGCGTGGATGGGCGAGAGTTCGGCGCCGAAATTGATGTTGCTC
The DNA here is from genome assembly GCA_035388125.1 of bacterium. GTDB lineage: Bacteria > Zhuqueibacterota > Zhuqueibacteria > Residuimicrobiales > Residuimicrobiaceae > JAKPUX01. The sequence continues at coordinate 6,615 of DAOOPF010000061.1, forward strand.
TTGGTCGAAACCGAGATACCGGAATGGAAAACAAAATAGAGATCCTTGAGCTCCTGCTTGGGAAAATCGGGGACCACCGCGCTGGTGAAATCAGAGACCATGATTCCTGTATTTTCAAAGAGATAGTCGTAGATGATGAAATCGCTGTAACCCGGAAAACTCCAGACGTAGGTGCGCCTGGTCACGCTCACGCCGGTATTGGTGTGAAAGGTGATGTCGGTCATCTCCTCAGGAAGCAGGGGATCGAAATCCGGAGACTCGATATAGTTGGTGCGCATCGGCAGGTTCTTGAGAGGCAGCTCGATGCCGTAAGTATCCTCCTGCAGACCGGAGAGAAAGGCCTGATAGTCAGTGGGCGTCGGCGCATTCTTGGGAGGCGGCCCCGGGGTCATCAAATCCTTGGCGACGATCCAGCATCCGCTGCGGAAGTTGTGAAAATTGGCGTTGGCGTAGGTGTTGACCGCCTTGTTCTCATTGCCGACGGGGTGATAATAGTCCTTGAATCCCGGATAGAGGCCGAGGGGCATGGAGACCAGAAAATCCCAGGCCCCGAGGCTGCCAATCCAGCCGTCACTGCTGATGTTCTCCCACAATTTGCCGCGTTTGTGGGACTGTTCGGTCATGGTCTGCGCCCAGCTGCCGCCAGTCATCAGCAGGAACACGAGCAGTAGCAGCCATCCGGCCATGCTTTGGATAACATGCGCTTTCTTCATAGCATCTCCATGGCAAACTAGAATTCGAAGGTCGCACCGAACATGATTGAGCGCGGCAGATTGCGGTACTGCGCCGCAGCCAGGATGGGCGCCCCGGTCATGTCGAACGCGGGAATATAGCTGAATCCGCTCGAGGCGAACCTGGCCTGATCATCATAGGAGGCGTTCTCAAAGGTCGCCAGATTGAGCCATTTCTCATTGAAAAGGTTGTGCACCTCGACGTAGGGATTGACACGCAGGCCTATGCCGGGCATGGAAATCTCCTTCTTGACGCGGAACGAGGTGTGCTTGTCGGCCGGGCGCATGTAGCGTACGCCGTCGTAAAGAAAATAATCCGACCTGATCTTCTCGTTGGGAAAGATCGCCTCAAAGTTGACCGACATGGTGAGATCCTGCAGGATCTTGCCGATGAACGATGAACCGTCCGGGGTCTGGTAAGAAAAGCCCGCCTTCACGCGCGGATTGTTGTGAGCGATGACGTCCCCGCTGGCGGGATAGCGCACGCTGCCGTCGCCGCGGATGACATCAGGATCACCACTGCTGCCGTAAATACCGATCTGATGGGTAAAATTGGCATAACCCCAAACCGCCCCGAAGCGCCCGACCAATGGCAGTTTGCGCAAGGAGAGCTCGACGCCCCTGACATCTGCATAGTTGCCGTTGCCGTTGGTCGTATAGACGCCGAATGGCGATTCGATCGTGGTCGTGCGGATGGTATTGCGGATATCCTTGTAATAGCCGGTGATATCCACCACGAACTGGTCGGCAAAGTTACGCTCGAGGCCGACCTCATAGGCGATGGTCTTGAGTGGCCGCACCTCGCGGTTGCCCAGCACCCAGGGAAAGTTGGAACCGTCAATGATAAAGGTGGTCAGACTCCCCTGCTGGTCGCCCGAAACATTGCCCTCGCCATAGTCGCCGAAGGAGCTGCGCTGGAAGAAATGCCCATAGGAGAAATGGAGAACCGTGCGCTCGTCGATGGGATGCGAGATGCCCAGGCGTGGACTGAGCTGGGTGAAGATTTTGGTTTTTTTTGCTTCGGCATTGAGGGGATCAAAGATATCGGTATACACATAGTCATTGGGATTGTAGAAATCGAAGCGCAGGCCGGCATTCATGATCAGACCGCCGAATTCCAGCTTGTTCTGGAAATAGAGGGCTCCCTGATAGGGATTATAGGTCCGGTCATCCCGCCGGTTGGGGGCCTTGGCCTGGTTGAAATGGTCGAGGTTGTAGTAGGAGAGGTCGACGCCGGTCTTGAGATACCAGTATTTGTTGATGGTGCTGCCGAGAAAACCGGTGAGGTTGTATTCGGTGTTGTCGTCGTCGTAGCGGTAATAGTAGCCGAGGGTGTGATAGCCGATGGCATTCATATATCCGCCCTGGATGGAATAGCCATTCTCATCTGTGGCGCGTAAAAAGTCATAGATGGCCTCGGTCGACTCCCACCCCACCGAGTCCTCCGGAAAGGTCCAGGTCTTGCGTTTGGCATGGACGCGGTTGAGCTTGATCTCGTACATGGTTTTGGGACTGAGGACATGATGAAAAGTGAGGGTTTGGCCGTCGGTGCTGTTGTTCGGCAGCCCGGCGAAATCGTAATAGGCATAGCGCGAATTCAGTCCGTAGCGCTGGGTGTACCAGGAATCCACCCACTCCATGCCCCAACAGCTCTCCTCTTTGCCGCCGAAACCGGAGAGGACCAGTTTCATTGAGGGGGCCAGCTGATAGCTCAGCTTGAGGGTGCCGTCGAAGAAGCGACCCTCGTCGCGGTAGGCATTGCCCATGAGGGGGGCCTGGGAGCGGATCTTGCCGGTGGCGTAAAAGCTAAGGTTTTTAACGAGGGGGATGGGACCACCCACGCTGATCTCGGTCTGGTAGCCAGCCCGCTTGGTATAGTCGGTGAGGGGCCGATGGGTGCGGAGATAATCCTGGAAGGCCTGCTCCGGGGTCCAGAGGCAGCCGGGATCATATCCGTAGGTGCCAGAGGGATCGACCCACTGGTCGGTATTCTCGATCCACCATTCGGGATGGCGGGCGTGGCTGTTCTCCCAGTAAAGATCTGAGTTCAGGTCATAGAGGGCATCCCCCCAGTGCTTCTTGCCGGGGGGGGTGTAGCGGCCGTCGATGAAGAGGGAGTAGCGGTCCGATCCCTCCTTGGTGACGACGTTGACCACGCCTGACATCGCCTCGCCATACTCGGCATTGAATGAGCCGGTAATAACCTCAACCTCGGCAATGGAGCTGAGGTTGATGTTGGTGTAGGGGCTGTGGTTCATCGGATTCTGCGCCCGCGTGCCATCGATCATAAAGGCCACCTGGTCCAGGGTGCCGCCGCGGAACTTGAGCTCGCCGTTCTCGAGGTTGATGCTGGGCAGCGTGGTCAGGACGTCCATGAATTCCGTGGTCGGGCGGGAGATGATCTCCTGGCTGGCGAGGATCATGTTGGAGGAGGTATTGTCCTTTTCGATGAGGGGGCGTTCGGCAATGATGACGATGTCCTCACCCTCCAGGACCGACTGCTCGAGGGTGAAATTGACCTCGGTGGTGCGGTTGATGCGCACCTGGACCTCCTTGATGGTCACGCTCTTGAAGCCCACCATCGTCACCTTGAGGGTGTAGGTCCCGGTGGCGATGTTGGCGATGTAGTAATCCCCGGAGAGGTCGGTGACCGCTCCGAGGTTCGTCCCGGTGACAATGACGTTGGCCCCAAGCAGGGGTTCCTTCGTCCTGCCATCAGTAATCCTGCCGGCAATCTTGCCCCAGGTCGCAGCATGGAGTGCGCCGGGACTGAGAAGAATCCCTTGCAGCAACAGGAGAACAAGCAGGACCTCGTTCTTGAACGGCCACCAGTTCATTCTACGTCCTGTTCTCATAGCCAAACCTCCACGGATGAAAACGGTCAAAAAACAATGACCCCCTTGATAAAGCCCGGGCTCTTTCCGGCAGCGGTCCGGAAGGCCTCATTGATCTCGAACAGAGGGAAGCGGTGGGTGACCAGGGGTTTCATCACCAGCTTTTTCGCTTCCATCAATTCCAGCCCAATGTTCATGCCCTCGATGTAGAGATGGGCGCTGCGGGAATGGCCGTTGACGATCTGGAAGGCCATCCAGTTCCAGTAGCCCCAATCCACCTGCCGGGGACCACCCTGGTGAAAACCGAAGACCTCGAGCTTGCCCTCCATGCGCACCAGGGCGGCGGTCAGGTCGAGGGTCTCCTGGCGGCCCGCCGCTTCGACGCCGATATCGACGCCCTTGCCGCCGGTAAGGTCTCGGACAGCCTGGGCCGCATCGGCGGTGCGCGGATTAAAGGTATAGGCGGCGCCGAGCTGCTGCGCCAGATGAAGGATCTCGTCACGCGTATCGACGGCAATGATCATCCCCGCGCCGCGCGCGCGGAAGACCTGCAACATAATCAAGCCCATAAAACCGCAGCCGACCAGGCAGACGCTCTGGTTGAACTGCACATCCGCCTTGCGCACACCGTTGACGGCGCAGGCGATTGGCTCGCCCAGGGCCAGTTCCATCGGGGTTTCGGGCCTGAGGCGGTAGAGGGAGCCGAAATGAACCGCAAAATAATCGGCATAGCCCTGGCCTTCGATCCAGGCCGCCACATGATCGCCCGCCTGATATTCCCGGACATTGGCGCCAACCTTTTCGATGATGCCTGAGGCTTCGTGGCCGATGAAGATCGGAAATTTGATGCCGGGATTCTTGCCCTCCCACATCTCCACCTCTCCCGTGCAGACCCCGCAGGCGGTGGTTTTCACCAGCACCTGGTCGGGCGTGATGGAGGGAATCGGCCGTTCCTCGATGACGAACTTGCCGGGGCGGTGCAGTATCGCAGCTTTCATGGCGGTCACCTGGCTATTATGAATGCTTTGTTCAGTGTCGTATCCCGAGGACACCCGGCCGCGAGCCGGTCGGTTCTGCGGCCGGGGAGTCCGCTCGGGAGTATTTCAACTTGTTTCGGAAAATCCAGCCATTATTTGAGCAGCATGGCCTTGCGCGACGAGATCAACTGATCATTAACCCGCAGCTGGAAGAAATAGATGCCGCTGGCCAGATCGCCGGCGTCCCATTTCACCGAATAGGTGCCGGCCGCCTGCCTGCGTTCGACCAGATTGCCCACCTTTTTCCCCAGCACATTATAAACATCGATGCAGACCCGGGCATCCTTCTGGAGCCGGTAGGTCAGCGTGGTCGACGGGTTGAAGGGGTTGGGATAGTTCTGGGTCAGGGTGAACATTTCGGGCAGGCTTCCCCGTTCGAGCTCATAGTCATTGACGCCGGTGATGCTCTGTTTGAAGGTCAGCATGCCGAAGCACTTGGCGCGGCGCTGGATATCCCCGGCGATATAGTCGCTGGGATAACCGACGGCGGTGTCGCCGGGCTGGGGATGCCAGGCGTAGTAGGCGTAGGTGCCTTCGCCCCATTCCCACGGTACGGCCGTGGTATCGGGAGTCGCTGCCGCCCCGCCAATATTAAAGCCGATGCGGGTGCCGAGAGCGATCTGCGGGACGTAAATCTTCATCTCGACGCCCCAGGTAAGATCCTCATTGTTGACAAAGACCTGGCCGACAACCCAGCCGGTATCCACCGGCAGCACCTCCCACCAGGTTTGATTGGGATCATCCCACCAGCCGCCCCAGTTCGAGGTAATGCCCTTGTCATTGATCTTGTAGACGGTCGGGCCCTTGTCCGGGGCGTTCCAGGGGGCGCCGCTCCAGTCATCGGCATAGTTACCGCCCGCGGGATCGCCATACATCGGTCCATCGATGCCGACCATGATCTGCTCGCCGATCCAGCTGGCAGTATCCGGGCCGAAGAAGAAATCATAATCCTCGACCTTGGCGTAGACGTAGAGCCAGTCATTCGACCAGAGCAGTTTGGCGTTGGCCTCGATGTCGGGGAAGGGCACGCCGCCCCAGGCGCCGTCCCAGAAGCCGATCATGTTGACCGCTGCCGCGTTGGTCCATGCGGCCTCGTCACCCACGCCGTCGAAGACGATGGCGTCGGGAGCGACCCAGGGGACATCAATATTATCGGCGATGCCGTAGGGCTCCGGACCACCGACAAAGGTCAGGGTGCCAAAGCTCTGGGCGCGGCGCTGGATATCGCCGGCGATATAGTCGCTGGGATAGCCGACCGCAGTGTCAGCGGGCTGGGGATGCCAGGCATAGTAGGCATAGGTGCCTTCGCCCCATTCCCATGGGACAGCTGTGGTGTCAGGAGTCGCCGCCGCCCCGCCGATATTGAAGCCGACCATGGAATTGGTGCGGATCTGCGGCAGCCAGATGCCCATCTCAACGCCCCAGGTCAGATCGTCGTTGTTGACAAAAACCTGGCCGGCAACCCAGCCGGAATCGATGGGCGCCAGTTCCCACCAGGTCTGGTTGGGATCGTCCCACCAGCCGCCCCAGTTGAGAGTAATGCCCTTGTCGTTGATCTTGTAGACGGTCGGGCCCTTGTCTGGGGCATTCCAGGGGGCGCCGCTCCAGTCATCAGCATAGTTGCCGCCCGGGGGATCGCCGGCGAGGATGCGATCGACCCCGACCATGATCTGCTCGCCGATCCAGTTGGCGGTGTCAGGACCGAAAAAGAATTCATAATCCTCGACTTTGGCGTAGATGTAGAGCCAGTCCTCGGACCAGAGCAGTTTGGCCTTGGCTTCGATGTCGGGGAAGGGCACGCCGCCCCAGGCGCCGTCCCAGAAGCCGATCATGTTGACTTCGACAGCGCTGTTCCAGGCGGACTCATTGCCATTGCCATCGAGCGTCAGGGTTCCGGGAGCCACATAGGGAACATCGATGTTGTCGCCCACCCCGTAGGGCGCCTGCGCACGCACGACAGCCAGGCCGGTGACCAGAAACAGACAGAGCAGGAGTGTCAATTTTTTCATTGCTAACCTCCCAACAGTTTGAGCTTCAGTGTAGCCGGTTAATTACGGATGAGAAAGCATGACAGTGCCCTCTTCCTTCATCACCTCCTTAACATCACTTGGTTCGCTGCTGCTCCCCAATTTTCAATGGTCTACAGAGTCCGGCGCTTGTGGCATCACCCGGTGTGTCTTGTCCCTCACTCCTTCAGTCCCGACAGGGTGATGCCCTTGATAAAATATTTCTGGGCGAAAAAGAAGACGACCAGAATGGGCAAAGTAGCAGTCACCGAACCCGCCATCATCAGATCCCATTCTGTAAGATAACGGTCACGAAAAATGGCCAGCCCCAACTGCACGGTGCGCATCTCTTCGGAGCTGAGCACGATCAGGGCCCACATGAAATCGTTGAATACCCCCATGAAGGTAAAAATTGCCAGGGTCGCCAGGGCCGGCCGGGAGAGCGGAAGGATGATGTGCCAGAGAGCCCGCCATTTGCTGCAGCCGTCGATGTAGGCAGCCTCCTCGAGCTCGCGGGGGATGGTCATGAAAAACTGCCGCAGGAGAAAGGTGCCAAAGGCTGAGGCCAGACCGGGGACGATGAGCGCCTTGTAGCTGTCGATCCAGCCGATCCAGTGCAGCACCATGAAGGTGGGGATCATGGTCACCTGGCCGGGGATCATCATGGTGCCGAGAAAAAGCAAAAAGAGGGCATCCCGGCCGCGGAACCTCAGCCGGGCAAATGCGAAGGCGGCCATCGAGCAGGTGATGAGCTGGCCGATGGTGACAGCGACCGCCACAACCAGGCTGTTGAGATAGTAGCGCCCGAAGGGGGCGGCCTGAAAGGCCCGGGCGTAATTCTCGAAATGGAAGGTTTTTGGCAGCCACCTGGGCGGATAGACAAAGATTTCGTTGAGGTCCTTAAGTGAGGTCAGCACCATCCAGATGAAAGGCGCCAGGGTCGCCAGGGCCGCCCCGTAGATGAAGAGGTAGAAAAGGGTACGCTTGTTGATGTGAAGGATGGTTCTGGCTGTCGGTTTCATGGGCGGCATCAGACTCGTGATTTCATGAATTTGATCTGCAGCAGGGTCAGGATGATCAATGTAATGAAGAGGAAATAGGCGATCGCCGAGGCGTAGCCCATTTCAAAGAATTTGAAAGCGTGCTCGTAGAGATAAAAGACCAGCACCTTGGTCGAACCCAGCGGCCCTCCCGAGGTGAGCACATAGACGACATCGAAGGCCTGGAAAGAGCTGATGAGGGACATCACCATGATGAAAAAGGTGGTCGGACTCAGCAGGGGCACAGTGATGCGCCAGAATTTGGTCCACGCCCCCGCCCCGTCGATCTCGGCGGCCTCGTAGTAGGTATCGGGGATGCCTTGCAGCCCGGCCGAAAAAAGCACCATATTGGTCCCCATCGTCTTCCATACCGCCATCAGGATGAGGGCGAACATCGCCGAATGGGATTCGTTCAGCCAGTTGGGTCCCCTGATCCCGGCGAAGGAGAGCATATAGTTGACCAGGCCGAAATTGGGATCATACATCCAGCGCCAGATTACGGCGGCGGCCACCGGTGAGATGATGACCGGGGCGAAAAAGGCGGTGCGGAGAAATTTCTTGCCGAAGACCTTCTGGTTGAGCATAAAGGCAACCAGCAGGGAGATGGCCATATTGAGCGGCACTGTGCCCAGGGTGTAGACCAGGGTGTTCTTCACCACCGTCCAGAACTCCGGATCGCGCAGCATGCGAGAATAATTGGCGAGGCCGACAAAGGAGGTCTGCGAACTGAACATATTCCACTGATGAAAGCTGAGATAAAAGGAGAAAAAAACCGGAAAAATGACAAAGGTTGTGAAAATGACCAGCGTCGGCGACAGGAAGAGCAGGGCATGAAGTCCATCCCTGCCCTGGAGGCGGTTGCTGGCGGTTTTTGTTCTCCGGGTCACGGTCATCAGTGGGGCTCTCTATTTGGCCGCGCTCTGGAGCAGGGCATTCGATTTTTGCGCCGACTCGTTCAATGCGGCGGCGGGGTCCTGATCGCCGACCGTAGCCTTTTCGAGGGCCTCGGCGACGTGACGGGTGATCTCCAGTCCGTGAAAATCTATCGGCCGCGAAGCCAGGCTGTATTCGAGCTCATCGACGAAGACCTTGAAAGCGGGGTGGGCCGCCAGATAGCTCTGGAACTCGGGCACCTGCAGCACCGAATGGTTGATCGGCAGATAGCTCGATTTGATCGCCCAGAAGGCCTGATTCTCGGGCTGAATGATCCATTTGATGAATTTCCAGGCTTCGGCGGGATGCTTGCTCTGTTTGAAGATGGTCAGATATTCGCCGCCGATGATGGTCGCCTTTTTGGCCGGCCCTTGCGGCAGGGGAGCAAAACCCCAGTCGAAATGCTTCAACAGGGTGGCATAACGCGGCAGGTTCCAGGGGCCATCCAGAGCCATGGCCTGACGCTGGGAAGCGAAGGCGACGTCGTAATCGGTGGTGTAGGAACTCAGCTTCAGATCACGGTAGATCTCCTGCCAGAGCCGGAGGGCGGCGACGCCTGCCTCACTGTTGTAGAGGACGCTGGTCTGCTCCTCATTGATGAGCTCTCCCCCCGCCTGCCAGAGGAAGGGCAGCCACTGCCAGACCATCCAGCCGCCGAGGGGACCGGTGGCGGGAAAAACCGGCAGTGAAAAGCCAACCTGTTCGAAGATGCCGTCGCCGTCGGCGTCCACGGTGAGCTTTTTCGCATACTCATGCAGCTCGTGCCAGTCCTGAGGAGGCCGGTCGGGATCGAGCCCCACCTTGCGGAAGAGGTCGCGATTGTAGAGCAGGGCGAGATTGGTCGCCTCCATCGGCATGCTGTAGAGGGTGCCGCGCCAGGAGGCGTACTGGATGAGGGCGGGATAGATGTCGGCCAACTCCGCCTCGGAGAGACCGTCGGGCCCAGCGATGAAATCATCCATTTTGTAGATGGCGTCAGCCTCGACCAGATCCTGCAGATAATCGGAATGGACCCAGGAGATATCGGGCGCGGTTTTGCTCTGCACCGAGGTGATCAGCTTCTGGATCAGGGCATCGCCGGTGGGGATGTACTGCGCCCTGATCTGGATGGCCGGATTTTCCTTTTCGAATTTGGCGATCAGCTCATTGAGCGCGGGTACAGTGGAGGAGACGAAGCTGTGCCAGAAGGTGACGACCGTCCGGCCATCACCGGCCGCCTCTTCTTTTTTCCCGCAGGAGGTCTGCAGGAGCAGCCCCAACAGGAGGGCGCAAAGGACAAGTTTTTTCAAGGTCGCATCCTTTCGTGAAGGGGGCATCATTCAAAGGGATAGAGGCGCAGCCAGGCGTAGCCGGCGGCCGTGGGGGCAAAGTTGTTGACTTTCCATTTGCTGTTGGTCATCCAAAGGATCTGGACCTTGTTTTTGATGAATCCGCTCTCCGGCCAGGCGACAGCCTCTTCAGTGCCCGGGGGTGCAACGCCGATCCTGACCGGGGGATGGATGTTGTCGGGCAGGGAATCGGGGGTGACGATGTGCCAGAGGAGATCGGTGAAACCACCCAGCGAGCTGGTCCGGATGGCGATCTGCCGGAAAGCGACCTCTGCCGGGGTCCAGGTGATGGTATAGCTATCCTCGAGCATGGTTTCATTGCGGGTGATGACGATATCGACGAGTTCCTTGCCCTGGCTGTTCCTTTCGCCGCCGACTTTGCCCCTTACCAGGATGTTCATCACGAAGGAGGTGTCGATGAAGGTGAAGGGGTTGCTGGCGGTATCGGGGCGGCCGTCTGTGAGGGCGCTTTTATCGGCAAGCCAGAAGGTATACTGCGTGGAGTCGGTCAGATAGGCGGCGGGGTTTCCGCCGGCCCTGCTGATGGCGGCGAGATCGGGATTGGAGCCGAAGGTAATATAGGAGCCGATCTGGTTATCGGGGCTGGTGCGCAGCCAGATCAGGGTAGAGTCGAAGGCGGCGCGGCTGCCCCTGTTGACACCGGCGGCGGCGACGCGGCCGCCGATCCACTGGATATCGGGAGTAGTGCTTTTCGTGACGTGCAGCCACTGCAGGGGTCGGCTGCCCGTGTAGGGTGCGAGGAGGTCATCGTTATCGTCGCCGCAGTGGATGAAAGCGGCGGCGATGATAGCCAGGGACAGGGTGGTAAGGCGGTTGATTTTTCGCATAGGAGAAATCCTCAAGCCTGGGTTGTGAAAACGTTTGCGCAAAATAGTCCCATTTCATACACTTCATCATTTCATGGTGCTGAGCGGTCACAGGTAGAACATGACAGCGCTTGGAACTGGTTCAGTTGTGGACTGGTGGATAGTGCGCGACGGATTTGCGGATGATGAGTTGAGGTTCCAGTACAATGCGCTTTTTCTCTTTATGGCCCTGGCTCTTGAGGTCTTCGATGAGAAGTTTGACAGCGATCTCCCCCATCAGTTCCTTGGGTTGGCTGACAGCGGTAAGAGGGGCGTTAAGAAAGGGGGCGAAATCGGTATCGTCGAAGGAGACCAGGGAGATCTCATCGGGAATCCTGCAGCCCTCTTCATTGATCGCCTGGAGTGCGCCCAGGGTGATAAGGTCGCTGGTGGTGAAGAGGGCGGTCGGCGGGTGTTCGAGTTTGAGCAGGATCTTGGTTTCGATATAGCCGTTCTGTTTTCTAAAGTCATTGCCAACGATGAGGTTCTCATCGAGGGGAATGCTGTATTTTTGCAGGGCATCCCGATAGCCCTGCAGACGAGCCCGGTTGGTGTGGGTGTCCGCCAGCCCCTGAATGATGGCGATGCGGGAATGGCCAAAACCGAGCAGATGTTCAACCGCCTCGAAGGCACCTTTGTAATTATTTACAATTACTGAATTTGTCTGCAGGTCATCGAAACAGCGGTCGAGGAGCACCAGCGGGATTTCATCCTCCAGCAGGGTCTGCAGGTGAGAATAGCGTACACCGACGGGCATGATAATAAAGCCGTCGACGCCCTTGCTCCTCAACAGCTCGATCTGGTCGATCTCGGTCTGCAGATTCTCATCGGTGTTGCAGACGATCAGGCTGTAGCCGGAACTGTAGGCAAAGGTCTGGATGACCCGGGTGACATGGGCGAAAAAGGGGTTCGAGATGTCGGGGACGACCAGACCGATGGTCTGGGTCTTTTTAAGGCGCAGGCCTCGCGCGAGATGGTTGGGGCGGTAGTTCAATTCCTTGGCGGCCTGCAGGATGACCCGCTCCTTCTCCTTGCTGATGCGGTATTTTTTGGCCTGCTTGTTGAGCACTCGCGAGACCGTGGATACCGAACAGTGGGTTTTGGTGGCGATGTCGGTGATGGTGGTGGACATGAGAGCGCCGTCCCGTGCTGGAGGTGGAGGAACTCGCCGCAAAGGATAGAACAAACGTTTGTGCAATTAAGTATAGCAAACTCGCCGGGCATTGTCAAGCACTTTTTACAAAATCTCCATTTTTCTGCTGCCTCGAGCTGCACATTGCGGCTAAATTTCACAGGCATGCCCCCCTCCCTTCCATTGCAGAGAATTCTCTCA
>DAOOPF010000062.1:0-18536 GCA_035388125.1 bacterium
TGGGTGGTGTCCCGACCTTCAATTTCATTTGACTCTATAATTAATTATAAAATAATAGTATGGATTAACACCGAAAACAAACCAGAATTTTTATAAAACCGGAACACTACTGAGTACAGATAATGCGGAAGAATGCGGAATTTTTTCCTGACCGGCTGCGGAGAGTGAACGCCAGCCGGGGTATACCCTCAGCCTTGCCCCGGTAAATGCGAAAGCGCCGCTCCTGCTGATGAGCAGGAGCGGCGCCGGCACCGGATTACTTGGCGAGAAGCAGTTTCCTGGTCAGGAGCTGATTCCCGGTGCGCAGGCGGTAATAATAGATGCCCGTGGGCACCGCCATGCCCGCCTCGTCGCGGGCATCCCAGATCAGGCTGTGAACACCCGCAGAGCTGGCGCCGCGGACCAGGGTGCGGACCATTTGCCCCTGCAGGTTGTAGATGGTGAGCTCGACATCCGCCGCGGCCGGCAGCTCAAAGCTGATGGTCGTCACCGGATTGAAGGGATTGGGATAGTTCTGTGCCAGATCCACGCGCACCGGGAGGGCCACCTCCGCAGCGACCGGGCCGTGCAGGGTCATCACTCCGCTGCGGTCCACATCCTGGATCTTGTAAAAATACTTCATCCCCGCCTGAGCGCTCCGGTCGAGATAGCTGTAGCTCCCGTCCGCAGCCGGCGGAATGAGGGCGGCGTTGACCTTTTCGTAGAGGCCGTCGCGGAGGCTGCTGCGCAGCACATTGAAGCCGAGATGGCTGCTCTCCGAGGCGGTCTGCCAGCTGAGCAGCACGGCCGCTTTTTGCGCTGTGGCGGTGAAGGATTTGAGCTCCACTGCGCTGATGAGGAGATGCAGATGCCAGTTAAGTTCGCGCGTCGCCTTGTTGTCCGAGACGCGGACCGTCACAACGCAATCTTCCGGGAAAAGCTCCGCATCGGGATAGAACATGAAACTGGACTGATCGCCGCCGAAGATGCCGTTGACCGACCAGTGATAGGTCAGGGGATCGTTCTCGGCATCACTCGCGAAGATCTGGAAGGGGATGAACTGGCCGAATGTGCGCGTCAGCGTGGTATCACCCGGTTCAAACGAATCAATGCTCGGGGCGGTGTTCAGGGTCGTGACCGTGATGCGGATCCAGGCCGTGTCCGCCGCCTGGAAGGCATCCTTTGCGATGAAGGTCACAGTGTAGGGGCTGCCCGAGGCCTGGACGCGCGTCGGCGTCCAGGAAAAGCTCCGCTTGCCGGTCGAATCGAACGCTGCCCCGGCCGGCAGATTGCGCGCTCCATAGGTGATGGCGTCACCGTCGGCGTCGAAAGCGGAGACGGTGAAGGAGATCGGCGTGCCCGCCAGCACCGAAGGATCGGTGGGCACCGTCAATTCCGGAGCGGCGTTGACGGCCTGGCTGCTGAAGAGGAGGGCGCCGCCCGCTTTGGTGAGTGGAGAGAGTTTGACGCTCTGGCTGCCCTTCAGGCCCAGCTTCCAGGTGGCGCTCACCTGTCCCAGCGCGTCGCTTTGTACAACCGCCGCCGTGGTCAGGGTGCCGCCGCCTTCGATGATCTCCCACTTGACCGATTCACCGGCCAGAGGCCTGCCGTAGGCGTCGCTGACCAGGCCCTGAATGGTCATCACTTCGTTGGGCCGGCCGCTGCCCGCAGCCTCCTTGATCTTGCTCAGATAAAGCGTGGCTCTCTCCTCGACGATGAACTGGAACTCCTGCACCAGCCCGGAGGGGTGATAGGCAGTCACGCCGTATTCGCCGGCGACGGAGCGCGGCCGGAAGAGCACCGCAGCATAGCCGCGCTTGTCGGTGGTGACCGGGTTGGGACTGAGAAAGTCCCCCTGGCCCTTGCTCTGGAAAAAGGTCACCGGCAGCCCCTCCGCCGGGGCCGCATTGGAATCGGTCATGGCCACGATGAAAGAGTCGGTGAGCGCGGTGTTGATCAGTCCGATCTGATGGTTGCCGCGGACGATGACCATGCTGTTCGGATTGGGCGGATTGGCGATGGCGTAAAAATCGATCTCGCTGCCACCCAGTTCCGGCACCACAGCGGCGACATACTGCTCGCCGATCTTGCTGCCGAGAATCCAGTTGACCTGGGCTTTGCCTTCGGCGTCTGTGGCCACCGGCTGGATCTGCGAGATCGAGCCGCCGCCCGACTTGACGCGGAAGGTCACCCAGATATCGGGGACAGGATTGCCGTTGATATCATGGAGATAGAGCCCGATCGGCTGGGGCAGGCCGGTACCGCGCAGAGCGATCTGGCCGGTGCCGAAGCGCATTGCGCTGACCGGCAGACCCGGCACAAAAACCACTTCCGCAGTATCCTGCGGAACGATACTGTTCTCCACCATGCTCCAGACCCGGAGGGCGCCCGCCCGGGTCGAGGTGATGGTCCCCTGGGTCTGACCGCCGCTGTCGGTAGCGAGGGCAGGCTGGTTGACATGTACATCCAGCCCCGAAGTGTAAAGCGAGACCATCTTGCCCGGAACCGGGTTGCCCTGATCGTCGTGCAGGGTGACGATGATGGTGGCAGCCGCCTTGCCGTCGGCAGTCACCGGTGAGTTCGCCGTCAACTGTGAACGGATCCCGTCCGGCTGACCGATATGGGCTGTGACCTCGAAATCGATCGGCGAATTGGCGAGGGCGAACCGGCCGTCTTCGGCTGTGGCGCGGATTCTGATCGTGCCGGGCGTGCTGCCCAGCCTGAGCGCCATACGGGCGATGCCGTGGGCATCGCTGGTGGTGACCAGACTGTTGGATTCACCGTTGAGGAGTGCGCTGCCGCTGTAGACCTCAAAGCTCACCGGCTGGTTGGCCACGGGCTTGTCGGTCGCGTTGACCGTGCGCACGCTCAGTGAATCCGCGAGATAGCGGCCCACCGTGCCGGCCAGGCCGCTGCCGTGCACATAGACCATTTTGGTCGCGGTCGTCCGCCGGCCCGAGGCACGGAACGGAACCGGCGAATTATAGAGCGGCACCGAGTTGAGTTCGGCGCGCACCTCAAAAATATTGTTCTCATCGCCGAAATTGGAGCCGATGCTCGCCACTGCGCTGGCCATGCCTGCGGCATCGGTCGTCTTTACCACCTCGGCAGCCCCGCCAAAGTTGGCACCGGGGGTGATGGCCTGGAAGGTCACCGGATGGCCGGCAACGGGCACGCCGTACGCATCGGTCACCTTGACCTTGAAGGGCTCCGGCAGAGGCTGGTTGATCCCGCCCACCTGGAAGTTACCGCTGACGTAAACAAGGGAATCGGCATCCCCCGCGGCGGTCGTGGCATAAAAGACCAGCGGCGAGGGATAGGTCGGGATCTCCGAACCGAGATACTGCCCGGAAACCGTCACCTGATTGACGTAATCAGTGCTGCCCAGGGTGAAAACCACGGCGGCCTGCCCGGTGGGGTTGGTCTGAACCGTGGCCAGGGAGAGGCCGTTGACAGTGCCGCTGCCGCGGCTGACCAGGAACTGCACCGGATGATTGGCGATCGGATTGCTGAAAGAATCGCTCAGGGAGACGATGAGGGGCTGTGCCAGGGGCGCACCAAAGGTCCCCTTCTGGTTGTCCCCCGAAATCTTGTAAAGCAGGGCGGGACTTCCGGCTTCAGCGACCGCCGTGAAGGTGATCGGCGAGCCGGTCAGCCCGGAAGCCGTCGCAGTGACGGTGTTGGTGCCGGTGGCGGTCCCCAGCCGGTACCAGGCCGAGGCGTATCCGCTCTTGTCGGTGCTGATGCGGACCGATGTTTGGCCGTTGATCGAGCCGCCGCCTGTGATGACATTGAAATCGACGGGATGGTTGGCGACCGGATTGGCGTTGGCATCGGTCACCCGAACCACAAAGGGGGCGGCCAGAATGCGCCCGACCTTGCCGCTCTTGCCGTTGCCCGAGGTCTCGATCAGCCGGGCCGCCGGCGCGGGAGTGGCCGAGATTTTGAAGGTGACCGTGCCGGCCGCACCCACGGAGGAGGCCTGGAAGACGTTATTGGTGTCGCCCACCACTGTGCCCACCGTCGGCTTGATCGAGGCCAGTCCATCCGCCGAGGTATTGACATTCAGAGTCGACTGGCCGTTGATCTTGCCGCCGCCGGAGACCACAGAGAAGAGGACCGCGACACCGGAGATGGCGTTGCCCTGATAGTCCCGCAGCCGGACCACAAGCGCGGACTCGGTGGCTGTGCCCACCCGGGTGCTCTGACGGTCGCCGGACTCGTAGCTCAGGCGGCGCAGGGGTTCGGAGGCCGAAGCGGAAAAGAGCGCAGGATTGGCGGCGTTGAAAGCGCCATAGACCTGCAGGGTCTGCACGCCGAGGAGCGGCCCAAGCCGCCAGCCGGCGGAGGCGGTCCCGTCCGTGCCGGTGACCGCGGTAGTGGGCGAACTCCCGCTCGTGCCGAAGCCCCCCCCGCCGGTGACGACGTTGAAGGTCACGGTATAGCCGCTGACGATATTGCCGAACTGATCGGTCACCTTGACCTTGATCGGCACATCGAGCACTTCATTGAGGTAGCCGCTCTGCCCCTCGCCCGCGATCTTTTGCATCCGTTCCGCAGGTCCGGCGTTGGCCGAAGCGACGATATCGATAGGAGCGGCGGGAGTCCCGGGCGCCGACAGATTGATGATCTGGCCGCCGCTCTTGTCCAGCGAACTGATCTGGACCCGATTGTTGCCTGCGCCTGCGGTCTGGCCCAGCCTGAAAGCCGCCCGCGCCAGGCCGTGGAGATCGGTCGAAACCGTGGCTGACGGGCCACCGTTGACGGAACCATCACCCTGGGTGACGGTGAAGGTGACGCTGTGACCCGCCAGGGGACGCTGTTCATCCCCCTCGGCGTAAACGCGCACGATAAGGGAATCGTTGAGCACCGTTCCGGCGACACCGGTCTGGTTGTCGCCCTTGACGAGGATAAAAGAGGCGGCATCCCCGCTGGTGGGATCGATCTCGACCAGGGTTTTGGCGGTGACACTCCGGGTCAGGACCTGGCCATCCGGCAGAGTCACGCGCAGCACACCGGCGGTGTTGGTGCCCATGCCGAAATGGACCATGCGCCCGGGCTGGCTCTGATAGCCCTGGATCGAGCTGATCTCGCGATAACCGAGGCGGGCGCCGTTGACGCCGCTCTGTTCGAAAAGTTCAAGTTTTGCGCCCAGGTAGCCGAGAAGTTTGCCCTTGTCGAGCACGCGGACGAGAAGAAAACCGTTGTCGTTGGTGGTTGTGTTCCTGAAGAGAAAATTGCGGCCGTAAAACAGGCCGTTGGAGCCCGTGTTGCCTTTGGCTGTGCCATAGATATCGATCTTGCCGTCGGCGTTATAGTCGGCCATGGCCCCGCCGCGGCCGTCCTGAAAGATCGCCTCCAGGCCGGTGCCGGTATATTCGGAGAAGCTGATGCTGCCCGGCGACGAGGTGTTGCGATAGAGGCGGGAGCCGTAATCGGAACTCTCGGCGCTGTAGCGGTTGCGTTTGATGAGGTAGAGGTCCTGAAAACCGTCATTGTCGACGTCGCCGGTGATGGCGCCGTAGCATTCGAGGTAGATGGTGCCGGCTTTGGTGAAGGAGCCGCTGCCGCTGTTGCGATAGTAGAGCACCTGCGGCTTGTTGTCGCCGGCGCTGGCTACGGAGAGAAGCAGATCGAGATAGCCGTCGTTGTCGAGGTCGGCGAGGGTGGGCGCGTTCGGATCGGTAGTGATATCCACTCCATACGCGGTAGCCTGATCGGAGAAACCGCCGTTCCTGTTATTGATCAGCAGCACCGCTGAAGCATTGCGGCGGGGGTAAAAGATGTCGATATAGCCGTCCTTGTTGATATCGCCCGCGACGGCACGCGCTCCCGCTCCGAAGGGCAGGCTGCTCAAATCAACGCGGTTGAAGCTGCGGTTGTTCTGATTGACATACAGGGTGTTTGCCGAGCCGCTGTTGGCGATGAAAAGATCGATATCACCGTCATTTTCCAGATCGAAGGCCAGAGGATTGATGGAGCTGCTGGTGGCGGCATTGACATTCCAGGCGGCACTCTGGTCGCTGAAGGTGCTCCCCTGGCTGATGAAAAGACGGTCGGAACCACCATAATTGGCCAGGAAGGCATCAAGACGGCCGTCACTGTTGAAATCGGCGGTCGCCATTGCGAATGAAGGGCCGACGTCCGAGAGGCCGTAGGCCGCCGCCGATTCGGCGAACTTGCCGCTGTCGGGAAGCGCGGCAAAATAACGGTTGGCCAGATTGTAATAGGAGGCGTAGATATCCTCTTCCCCGTCGTTGTTCAGATCGGCCCAGCTCATGCCCTGGCCGTTGAAGGTGGTATCGACAGCCACACCCGCGGATTTGGTCGCATCAACAAATTCGATCGCCTTCTGCGGCCCCTTCAGGACCAGGTTGCTGTAGGTGACCCCGGTCATGGAAGTATATTCATAATTCTTGCCCAGGAAAACAAACAGGAAAGCCTCGCTCTGCATGACCCAGGGCGTCGATGATTCAACCAGCTTGCTCCCTCCCGCCCAGACCTGGTACCAGATCGTGCCCGGCTTCCAGATGAAACGCAGGGTGTAGGTTGTCGCGCTGCTGTAGGCCTTCTCCTGGATATCCGCGGTGATCAGGTTCGCCTGGACCGGATCGTACTGGGACTTGGTGAAAAGCTTAAAAGCGACATTTGAGCCGTCCACCTTGGAGGTATCGGTCTTGACGAAGGCAAAGCTGCCCTCGGAAGGGAATTTCACTTTGTCGCGCTGGTAGAAAGCGCCCCGTCCGCGCGACCAGATCGAAAAGGGGATCCAGTCTCTGGTGACGGCATCCGCGGAGAGCCCCTTGACCTGCACCTCGAGCGTGCCTTCATACGGCATATAATCAGTCAGATAGAGCTTGAGCTGGCCGGACTGACTGGTAGGCCTCCAGCCGCTCGCTGTAAAAGAGCCGCTGGAATTAACTATCTGCGCGACCGGTGTCGAGGCGGTGGTCAGATCATAACGGAAAAGTTCCCGCGTATGGTTCGGCTGACCCCAGGCCAGGCTCACCAGCCCCGCCATAATTGCAAGCACGAAAGTTGCTTTTTGCTTCAACATAACCTCACCCATTGAAAAGATTACCGTCACTTGAGAAATACCAGTTTAATCGTCTGATGAAAGCCCTCACCCTGGAGCACGCACGGATAGACGCCTGAGGGCACTGTTTCACCGCTGTCCGACCGGCCGTTCCAGACCAGCCGATGATATCCGGCCGCGGCCCTGCCGGTGTAGAGCGTCCGGACGGTTTGACCCGCCATGGAGAAAATTCTGATCTCGATCTCCTGAGGGGCTGCCAGTTCCCAGGCGATCGTGGTCTCGGGATTGAAGGGATTGGGATAATTCTGGACCAGACGGCTGGATCTGGGCAGCGCAGCCTCTCCACTCCCTGAGGCGACCCCCGTGGCCTGTTCTACCGACCAGGCTTGCGCAACCGAATCACTCTGATCGTAAACCGTCGCGGTGAGCGTAAACTGCGCTGGCAGGGCCGTACCGGTCAGGATGGTCAGGGTGTCTCCCATGCCGACCAGCCGGCCGTTGAGCCTCCAGCTGCAGGTCAGGGCATCACCATCCTGGTCGGAGGAGTGCACAATAAAGGTCGCAGGCTTGAAAGCCGGCGTTTGAAAATAGAAAGACTCCGGCTGGAAAGCATAGATCACCGGCGGGCGGTTGAGATTCTGCACCCGGACCGTCGTGGTCTTGCTGGTCACGCCGCCGTTCTCGTCCCTCGCCGTGAAACGGATCGTGTACTTCCCCTGCTGCTCATGTCCGGGGCGCCAGATGAAGAGCCGGCTGTTGACGGGATCGAAGGTAGCACCGGGCGGCAGATCATCGACCGCCAGAGTGACCGTCCCGCCGTCCGGATCGACAGTCCGGACTTCGAAAACCAGATTGACCGTCTCCATGACGGTGGTATCATCGACGGCGTAGATGACCGGCCCCAGGTTTTCCAGCAGCAGGGCGGAGAAGAGCGCCTGCTTGCCGGGCAAAGCCGGCGATTTGGCCTGCAGGGTCTGTGTGCCGCCTGCGCCGAGGGTCCACCGCGCTGCAGCGATACCCTCCCCGTCGGTGATCACGACCGCCGGTGTGACCGAACCACCACCCGCCAGGGGCGCGAACTGGACCGTCTGGTCCGGGACGCCGTTGCCAAAACGGTCGATGAGACGCACCTTGACCGGAGATGGAAGACTCTTGAGGGCGCGGGCGGTCTGCTGGTCGCCTTCATAAACCGCCATATCGGTTGGTGCGCCGGCGGTGGCGAAGAGGGTGAAGGGAACGGGAGAACCATCGACGTGGCTGCTGCTGGCCTGGCAGCGGTAGATCCCGGCCGTCGTACCCAGCCGCAGTGTCGCCGCCGCCTGGCCGTCGTTGCCGGTATGGATCGGCTGCGGCTCGACAATATCGGCCCCACCAGTCGTCTCCTCAAAAAAGACCGGCACATTGGCGACCGGATTGCCAAGATGGTCAGTGACCTTCACCATGAGCGGATAGAGGGTTTTGCCGGCCTCGTCGGAGAGGCTGTCGCCGTATATCCTGGTGATCAGCACCGGGATGGAGAGGGATACCGATTCCGTAAAATCGACCGGATCGCCCGAGGCCGCCATGGCGCGGATCCTGACCACTCCGGGCTCAATCCCTGCCGCCAGACGGACCCGCGCCAGGCCGAAACGGTCGCTGACCACGGCGCTGCTGGTGCCCAGCTCCACTGAACCCTGCAGCACAACGAAAGTGATCCCCACGCCATAGACGGGGGCGCCATGATCATCCACAACCCGGACGGCAAGGCTGTCGGGGAAGAGCGTGCCCGGAGCGGCGAACTGGCCATCCCCACCAGCCTTCTCCAACTGGATCTGCTGGGGCATGAGGACGGTGGCCGTAATGGTGCGGCGAGCTGCGGAACCTGCGGCCTGAACCACCAGCTGCTGCTCACCCAGGCTGGGACCGAGAATCCAGGTCACCTGTGCATACCCCGCCTGATCGGTCGGGATAATCGTCCCGGGTGAGACCTCCCCGCTGCCCCCGGCCGGAACGAAGAGGAGTTCCGCACCAGGGACCGGGTTGCCATAAAAATCCTCCAGCCGGACTACAACCGGTTTTTCGAGGGCCGACATGATGTAGCCGGTCTGAAAATCCCCCGCGACGGCCATGATGCGCTGCGGATTGCCCGCCTTGAACCGGACGACCGGGGCCGTCCCGAGATATCTCTCCTTGCTGGAGATGTAGATTCTGATCGTCTTGCTGCCGGCGACGGTTGAGCTCACGTAACCCACCGCCTCGCCCGCACTATCGGTCACCTCCTCCGGCTGAATGATGCGGTTGCCATCACCACTGACCAGCAGGGTGACCCGCTCCCCGGGTACACCATTGCCCGCGGCATCGACCAGACGAACGCGCACTGCGCACTCACTCACACCGTCGGCGACCACCGGGGTATTGATCGTCACCGTCGAGGCGCTGGTATCGGGCTGCCCGTAGGGCGCGCTGACCGCCAGGGTCAGCGGCGAATTGATCAACGCCGTGACACCGTCGCTGGCAGAGGCCTGCACGACATGCGCCTGCACTCCCAACTCATGCCCGAGCCTGAAGCTGATCTGGGCGATGCCGGAGGCATTGCTCTGCACCGTGGCAGCCGCAAGCTGTCCCGCACCCAGGCCGCCCGTCCCCTTGACCACCTTGAAGAGTACCTCCTGGCCGGCCAGCACCTGCCCCGCCTTGTCCAGGATCCGCACCGCCAAAGGAGGCGAGAGCATCTCTCCGGCCTGGGCGCTCGCGCCGCTGCCGCTGACCGCCTCCATCCTGGAGGCAAGACTTTTGCGGGCGCTGACATGAAACTTGATGGGTGAACCGGCGAGCTGGACGCCGCCGGACTGGAACGACTGGGCCTCGAAGACGTTGTTGGCAATACCGTAAGCTTCTCCCAGTGTGGGCGTGACCGCCGCCACACCGTTGGCATCGCTGGTCCTGGTGATCTCCGTCTGCCCCTCCAGATGGCCGCCGCCGCGCCGTACCCAGAAAGTCACCGGGTGATTGGGCACAGCATATCCGCTGAGATCGGTCACCCGCACCCGCAGGGGGGCTTCGAGTGGCTGACCCGCCAGGCCCGAGCTGCTGTCGGGGGAGACACGCTGCAGCATGGCGGGATCGGTCACCGCTGTGGCCGAAAAGTAAACCGGCGAACCCGTCAGGGCGATCCCGCCACGCAGGGCAGAGGCAGAGAGCGTATAGACACCAGGATTGCCACCCAGCTTGAAAAGAGCCTGGGCGATTCCCGCGCTGTCGCTCTGTATCGTCACACTCTTTTGATCGTTGACCCAGCCATCGGACCCGGTGACAGTAAAAGTGACCGGATGACCCGCCACGCTGTTGCCAAAATCATCCGCCACCCGGACCCGGAGGTAACGGCTCAGCGTATAGCCCGGCGCCCCGCTCTGCAGATCCCCGTCCACCTTGCTGAGCAGCGCGGGCTGCGCCGCGGCGGCCGAGGCGGTGAAATAGATCACCCTGTCCACTCCGCTGTACTGCACGCTGACATGGTTATTGGCTGTGCCCGCCAGAGTGCCAAGACGAAGAGAGACGGATGCCCGGCCATCCTCATCGGTCTGAACGTTCTGCTGCTGCGCTCCGCCAAGCGTGCCGCCGCCGGCAGTTACCTGAAAAAGGAGATCATAAAAAGGGCAAGGCGTGTTGACACTGTCGACCAGTTGAACAACAAAAGGTGCCGCCAGAAGCGCCCCCGCTGTGCCGGTCTGGGCATTGCCGCTCACGTAGAGCAAACTGCGCGGCCTGCCGGCCACAACAAGCCGCTCCATCGCCGTGGCCTGGAGATCGGCCGGCGAACCCGAGAGGTGCTGGCCGTTGGCCGAAGAGGTGATGCGCAGGGTCTGGGCTGAAAGGGGGACCGGGCCGAGCTGCCAGGCAACCGCGGCAATCCCTTCGCCATTGGTGAGGCGCTCTGCGGAGGCGCCATCGCCCGGCTTGAGCCGCCCCTCCCCGGCGGTGACGAGAAACTGCACCGGATGACCGCTCTGGGGCGTTCCGAGGCTGCTGGTCACCCGGACACGAATGGAGTCGGCCAGAATCTGGCCGGTATAGGCGGATTGGCCGCTGCCCGAAAGGAGAGTCAGAACGGCCGGACCGGTATTGATCACAGTGAAAGTGAATCGTGCAGAGTACTCGCCCGTCACCGCCGTGATCTCCCGCTGCCCCGCCGTATTACCGGTGGTGAACCGGACCTGGGCATAGCCGCGACCGTCGGTGTGGACCGTCCGGGCCGGGGTAAAATCACCCTCCCCTCCCTGTGCCGAAAAGGTCACCGGCGCGCCGGCCACCGCCTTGCCCTCGGCATCCAGGACCACCACGCGCAGAGGCTGATTGAGGGCCGAACCCGCGGTTGCGCTCTGGCTGTCTCCGTCGATCACGGCGATCGAGGCCGGCTTGCTGAAAAAGAATCTGCGGTTGGTCCCGAGACGGGTTCTGAGCGTCGTCCCGTCCAGCATCCGGATGCGGAGATCGACTGAATCGCGCATGCCCACGCCGAAATGCTGGATGATATCATCCTGGGCGAGATAACCGTAGCCGTTGATCACCTGTTTGTAGCCGACCAGATGGTCCATCTCATCCATGTGGCCCTTCTCGAAGAGCCAGATCTTGGTGCCGAAAGCGCCGAGGTCGCCTTTCGGGCCGCGCCCCCAGATCTTGAGCCAGCGGTTGTTGCTGGGTGTATCGTTGCGAAACAGGCGGTTGCTGTAAGCCGCGACCGTATCCTTGTTGGCGTCGACATAATAGATATCCAGATCGCCGTCGTTATCCATGTCGGCGATCGAGCCGCCGCGCGGATCGTCCATGTCGATTTCGATCCCGGTGCTGCTCTGCAGGACATATTTGCCCTGCCCATCATTCAGGTAGATACGGCCTTTGTCGCGCGTACGCGGCGCAAAGATATCGAGATCCCCGTCATTATCCATATCGAAGATAAACGTCGTGAAACCCCACTGCTCGATCACCACGTCCGTGCTGACATTTTTGAAGTAGCCGCTGCCGTCATTCTGCAGAACGCGGATTTTTGGACGAGCTTCATCGACATAGGGGACAAAAGCATCGAGATCGCCGTCATTGTCATAATCAGCGAAAGTGGTGCCGTTGATGTCGTTGCTCTCGGAATAGAGCCCGCGCTCGCGGACAACCGCCTCGGTGAAATTGCCGCCGCCGTCGTTGATGAACAGATCGTTGGGGGCCGGTGTGGGACCGCGGCCGAAGATGCCGCTGCCGTCGGGGTTGTAGCCCAGCAGGGCATAGTTGCGATGGCAGACAAAGATATCCATATCCCCGTCTTCATCGATATCCACAGCAGTCACCCCCTGGGTGCCCTCGTTGCTGGGATTGACGGGCGTGCAGCCGCGATCCTGCACATTGCTGAACGTGCCATTGCCGTTGTTGATAAACAGCTCGTTGGGCTGCGCCGGCACCACCCACGGAACCCCATTAACGTCCTCGACCGGCCCCCAGTTGGTGGCGTAGAGGTCCATGTCGCCGTCGTTGTCGGCGTCAAGGGCGACCAGAGCGCGCGTGCCGTAGCCGATTTCGCCATAGCCGGCATAGGTCACCCGGGTAGACAAAAGATTCGCGCCGGTAGTGTAATTCTCGAAAAAGCCGTCCCCCTTGTTGCGGTAGAGGCGGACGCGGTCATCGGTGGTGGCGTTGAAGATATCCAGATCGCCGTCATTGTCGTAATCCGCCATGATGACCCCGTGGGAGCCGGTCAGCCCATAGCTGTCCGTCACGCCGCGGGCGCCATCCTCCTCGGTATAGGCGGCACCATCATGACTGATGTACAGGGTCTCCGGGACCTTGCGGTTGGCAAGGCGTACGGCACTTGCGATGTAGAGATCGGGCAGAGAATCTCCTGAAACGTCAGCCCAGACCGCGCCATGGCCGAAAACACTGGTGCCGTTAACCACCCATCCAGGCACTTTCTTCAGAGAGGTGACATCGGTGAACTTGATGGCCTGGCCGGCCGCCAGAACCGGCAGCAGCAGGAGGCCAAGCAGCAAAAGTCTCTTTTTTAAACAGGTGTGATACAATGAGTCAGTTTTTTCCTTGACCCGCAGCCGCATAATGATCACTCCGCAAGATGCAAATATTTATAAAGTATAGATATAGATTTGCCCCACAAAAGATGCACCTGAAAAGGGCCCCCTCATCGCCCTACCTTCAAGCAACAATCAGGCCCAATTCGCAGACGGAGCCCACTATTCACCCGGCATCGTGACACTCTGCGTCTTCCAGCCGGAAACGGCGCATGCTGCCATTGCCGTTATATATTGTTATTATATGAGTTGATATCAATGCGGTTCCGGCGGGGTGCAAACAAAAACCCCGCTTCTGGAGGGAGCGGGGTCAAGTCTGCTGCCGGAGTGGGTGAGAAAGGCGTCAAGACCCGAAACGGTCCCGCCGGCGGCGGGACCGTTTCGGGAGGATCGCCTAATAGCTCATGCCGAAGGAGAAGGTATGCACCGATTTGAAGAGCCCGAAATCCTGAAAGGCGTAATCGATGCGCAATCGGGAGGCGCCGAGGGGCTGGCGCACTCCGAATCCGAGGGTCAGGCCGCGCTGATCGTAATTGCCCATATAACCGGCGCGGAGCAGGAACTGCTCCCGGTAGGCGTATTCGATGCCGTATTTGGCTTTTTCCTTGAAATCGCGGGGGTGGCGCGTTTCAAAGCCGGCGGTCATCTTGTGCTCATTCTCGTCGCCGAGCCAGATGGAGAGGGGATCGAAGGAGAGGCTGAAGCTGACCGCGTAGGGAAGCGGAAACTTGGCCTCTTCATATTTGATCTCCCGGGAAAAATTTTGCATGGCCGCCCCGAACCGGATGTTGTAGAGGCGAAAATCGTAGATGGCGCCGATATCGATGGCGGGCTCGGAGAGGGCGTAGCTTTTTTCCTCCATGGTCATCGCCGGGTCATCCACATCCGAGCCGGTGACTCCGATCCAGGCGGAGCCGAGGTCCTGATGGGCGTATTTGACGTGGACGCCATAGGAAAAACGGTCGCTCACCCGCTGGCTGAAGGCCAGACCGATGGCGTAGGACTGGGGCGAAAAGGCCCCGGTCTCCTCGAAACCGAGCTCGTTGGCAGCGCGGCGGGTGCCATAAAAATCGCCGTAATCCATGATCAAAGCGTCGAGACCGATCACGCCCAAGCTGCCCAACTGGATGGCACCCGCCAGGGCGCTGTGGTTGATATCAGCGATGCCGCGGGTATAGTTGATGTTGAAATCATATTTTCCCTCAAGCCAGCCCAGGCCGGCGGGATTCCAGAAGAGGGTATTGCTGTTGCGAAGGCTCACCAGCCCCAGGCCGCCGCGACCGATCGCCTCGGCGGAGACCGGATTTTCCAGGAACCGGAAGCCCACCTGCCCCTTCTTGATGATCTCGGCGTGTCCGCAGGGGCTGAGGATCATCAGGGCCAGAGCACAAAGTATGAACAGGTGAATGGAGGTTTTCATAACATCTCCCGCTGTTAGATGGCTCAGAGCGCACGAGTCGGCGGTGTCGGGATTCATTCAGCGCACCACGATGAATTTTACGTACTGATCGGGCAGCTCCTTCCCCCCCACGTCCCGGGCCTCGGTGACGGTGAGGAGATAGATGCCGCTGACGATAAACTGATTGGAATCAGTGCGCTGGTCCCACACCACCTGGTCGGTGCCGAAATGGTCGAAGGAGGTGATCCGGTCGCCGGTTTCGGTGAAGACGCTGAGCTTGCAGCTGTAAGGCAGATTGACGAAGAGGATGCGCGATTCAGCACCGGGAAAACCCAGGCTGCCGGCGTTGATCGTCGCCGGGTTGGGGACGACGAGCACCTTGCCGGTGGTGGCGAGCCCCGCCTTGAAAGGGATGGCGGGCAGGCCGGTGCGGTTGGCGTAGCGCGCGCTCTCCAGTTTCTGGCCCGGGAAGAGGCCATCCGTGTTCTGGCTGCCGTCATCCAGAGCGGTGACGGCGTAATAGTAGCTGACGCCGCGGGTCACATCGGTATCGACATAGCGCTGGGTATTGCGATCCGTGATCTCGGCGATCATCTGCCACGCCTCACCGGTGTAGCGGTCCTCCGGATCGAGAAAATAGGCTGCACCCTTTTTGCGATAGACGCGCCAGGCCTGCCAGTCGTCGACGCCGGTGTCGGGATCCTTGAACCAGGAAGCATCGGGGTAGGACCACTCGACGACGTTCTGGTCGGCATCGCTGGTCACGCTCAGGTCCGGAGCGGGCGGCGGATCGGGGACATTCAGGTTGCGGTTCCAGGCCCAGAGGGCGCGGTCGAGGGTTCGGGCGAGGGAGTCGCGCCCGGTGAGCATATAGTCGCGCTTCTGTTTGTCGGAGATATCGCCCTTGAACCAGCCGCGGCCGATGGAATCGGCCTTGGCGCCGGAGATCGAGCCCACGCCGATGGCGTAGACGACTGTGATGCTGTCATAGCGGCCGGCGGTGGCGTTTTTGGTCAATTCATAGGGGCCGACGGTGATGAAGCGCATCGGGCCTTTTTCCGGCGAGGTTGAAAAACCGGCGCTGATATTGTCGGGAGGGAACTTGCCGCGGCTGTCAAGGCCGAGGTAGGTGTCACGCAGGCCGAAATCGCGGCGGCCCCAGAGGTCGGCGACGATGCCGGCATGCGGCATGCTGAAGGGCTGGGAGAGATCCTCGCCCGGATCGGCGACCGACCTGGGCGCGTGCAGCAGGGCGTAACCGGGGATCATCGGCGAGACCAGACGGCCGTTGGTGCGGTCGGGGTCGCCGGTATGATCGGTGCTGCCGTTGGGGTAGGCGGTCGCACCCGACTTGGAATCATCCCAATAGTAGGCGATCTTGAGGCTGTCCCGCGCCGCTCCGTCTGCAAGCCGGGAGGGATAGGCGAACCAGCTGTCGAGATCATCCTCACCCTCAAAGGCAAAACCGCGCTGCACCTCATACTCGCCCGCCTTGGTAGGCCCAAAGCTGAAGGCGATCGGCCACCACAGCCTGATCTTCTGGTCGGGGAAAAAATCGATGTCGATGGGATTTTCGATCGGCCGTTTGGTCTCGCCGGTGAACTTGAAGGTCAGCTTCCAGATCAGGTAATCACTGTGATTGGGATTGCTGAACGCATGGATCTCACCGCGCGTGCGGATGCCCCAGAAGGGCAGGATGTCCTCCCAGACCGCCTTGATATCCGACGAGAGTTCGGGATCGGTCTCCCAGCGGTATTCGCGCGTGAGCGGCACACCATCGACCATGATATTGGGCGGACGATGCCGGCGGACCTCCCAGGAGTAGTCGTTGCGGCCGACACTGGTGAAGGGAGTGGGGATGATCTTGTGCTGGCCGAGCTGGTCCACCGTGCCGCTGTCATCGAGGCAGACGGGATTGAAAATCTGATAGAGCATCTGGCTGTGCCACTGGTCCTGCGGCCAGTAAAAAAGCTCGGTGTTCTGCGGATCACTGCCGGTCAGCATCCAGCTGTACTGGCTGGTGAACTGGCCTTCTCCGTTGAGCTTTTTCATCTCCAGGTTGATCGCATTGACATCGATGAACATCGGCGGCCCGTTATAGTTGCGCTGCGCCATGCCGGTGCCCTGCATCAGCAGCAGTAAGAGCATCCCCCATGCGGGGAGGAATCTGCGTCTGCGGCTCATCTTTTGCTCCTTGCCAGGTTGGTCGTCATACATTCAATGCGGGACAGCGCGGCCGACGGGGCTCTGCGCCCGTCCCGCAGTTCTTGATCAGAAATTGATCCGCAAGCCCACCAGCGCCCGGCGGGGATTAAGGAAAAGGGGCGCAGTAAACCAGCCGATATCGATATGCTCCTTGTCCCACTCGCCCATCTGGTCATCTCCGTGCTGATCGCCGGTCTCGAACGGGAAGCGCAGGGACTCCTTGTAGGCGTCGTACTGGGCGGTGCTCATGTTCCAGTACGAGAGGCGCTTCTGGTTGAGGAGGTTCTGGACGGTCAGGACCCCCTCGAGGCTGACGCCGCCGATGCGGAACATCTTGGAGGCGCGCAGATCGAGGTTGGAATAATCCACCACATCAATGCGCTTCCACAGCCGTTCCACCTCCTGGGGATTGACGATCACGCGGCCGCCGTCGCGCCAATCGAAGAAGAAATTGACAAAAATGTCCCCCAGCAGGGTGCTCGGCAGCCAGGTGATGCCATCGAGGATGCCGCCCTCTCCGGGGGTGATCTTTTTAAGGGCGCTGTGAATTTCGGAGGATCGCGGCGAGTGCAGGGTCAGGTTGAAATTGCCGCGCGGCCGCGGTTCGGTGATGGTGAGGTTGGGCCAGCGTTGCTCGTCGATCGCCTTGAGGCGGTTCTCATAGACCGTGGCCAGGCCGCTGCTGCCCCGCGACTGCAGCATGTATTCATAGTTGCCCCAGAAGGTGACGTAGTGGCCGAGGTTCTTTTCCAGGCGCACCTCGAGGCCGCGGATATCCTTGTAGGAATCCGGGTAGTAGCGGGAGATGCTGACCTCTTCCCAATAGTCGACGTAGGTGCGGCTGAGCGGCTCCCCCTTGATATCCTTGTAATAGAGAGTGACGTTGAAGAGGAAACTATTCAAGAAGCGCTGCTCGTAGCCGAATTCGTAGGCGACCGTCCTGGCCATATCGAGGTCGACTGAAGGCACGCTCGCCCAGCCCGGACCGGTTGCGAGGTTGTAAATGAAGTGGATATTGGGCCGCTGATAAAAGTGACCATAATTAAAGTATAATTTGCTGCCCAAGGTGATGGGAAAGGAGACGCCGAGGCGCGGCGAGAGTTTGAACTGCGCGCCATCGCCGCCCTCAGGCCAGCCGGTGGGGGAATCCAGCTCCTCGCGGAAGGAGACCCAGCGCTCCCAGCTCCCGAAACGTCCGGGCAGGTATTCATAGATCAGATTGTAGAGGTTGGCATAATCCTCATCCAGCGGGTGGCGCACCTCGAAGGGCTGTTTCTGCGGATTGAAATATTCGGCGCGAAGGCCGACATTGGCGATCATCCCCTGGAATTCGAGCTTGTCCTGGAGGTAGAGGCCGATTTCGACAGGTTTGGCGGTGAAGTACTGCCAGGTATCGGGGGTCCAGCTCTGCTCGGACTGGGCCCAGGTGCCGGAATTGACCTTGAGATAGTTGTAACGGATGTCGAATCCGGTCTCGACCTGGTGATGGCGGCCGATCTGGGTGGTGACGTCGCCCCGCAAACTGGCCAGCCAGGTGTAGGAAGAGTCGGCGGCCTGTAGACCGCCGTAGAGCCAGAAGAGGTTGTTGATGTCGGTCAACCAGTTGGTGGAGCCGTTGGGCGTGCCCATGGTCGGGGCGTTGAGCACCCGCCACTTGTCGGTCAGGGAGATCCAGGCATCCGCCCGGCTGGTATCCAGGGCGAAAGGCTTGAGGGTATGGTCATTGTAGCTGAACTGGAATTCGAGATCGTAAAAGGTCCGGGGCGAAATGGAGTGGGTCAGCTTGGCACCGCCGAGAATATAGCGCTGGTCGTAGAACTGGAGGCGGCTCTTGTTGAACATCTGCGCAAAGCCGTTGGAGCCCCCCAGC
>DAOOPF010000063.1:0-18415 GCA_035388125.1 bacterium
GGGGCGCAGTTCAAGAACACCTTTGCAGTGATCAAGTAGGAGGGCGGCATGAACAAGATCAGCAGATGGATCACCCTGGCCCTTCTGGCGTTGAGCGCGCTCTCGCAAGCGCAAAATCCCAACCTCGGCACCAGCGGGGCCCAGTTTCTCAAAATTCCGGTCAGCGCGCGCGCCGCAGCCATGGGCGGCGCCTATGTAGCGGTCTGCCAGGACGCCACCTCGCCTTTCTGGAATCCGGCCGGCATCGCCGCCATCAAGGGCCACGCCGCCCACTTTTCCCATACGCGGTGGTTCGACACCTTTGAGGTCAGCGCCGCCTCCTACGTCTACAACGCCGGCAGCTTCGGCGCCTTTGCCGCCAGCCTGATGATGCTCGGCGTCGACGAGATGGAGATCACCACCGAATTCCAGCCCAACGGCACCGGCGCCTATTTCGACGCCCAGGACCTGGCCGTCGGCCTGAGCTACGGCAGGGAGCTGACCGACCGCTTCCGCGTCGGCCTGACCGCGCGCTACATCCAGCAGCGCATCTGGAATGAAAGCGCCGGCGGCCTCGCCTTCGACGTCGGCACCCAGTACCAGCTCCCCTTCCGGAACCTCATCATCGCCATGAGCATGAGCAATTTCGGCGCGGATATGCGCTACAATGGTTCGGACATGAGTGTCAAATGGGACGGCGACCCCAACTTCCCCAACCGCCTGGTCCCGACCCGGCTCGAAACCGAGGCTTATGCCCTGCCCCTTAGCTTCGCCTTCGGTATCACCATGGATCTTTTCCGCTCCCGGTTCTCCCGGGGCATCATCGCCCTGGATGCCGTTCATCCCAATGACAACCAGGAGCGCATCCATTTCGGGACGGAGATCACCTTCTTCGACCGCCTCGCCCTGCGCGGCGGCTACAAGATCAATATGGACGAAGCGCTCTACGACGTCGGTTTCGGCGTCAACGCCTTCTCGCTCGGCATCCCGCTGAGTTTCGACTATGCCTACTCGGCGTATGACATCCTGCCCGACGTGCACCGCTTTTCGTTCAGCCTCGTTTTCTGATCCCCACATGAAAAAAGGGTGGGCCATGTGGCCCACCCTTTGCACTCTGCCTCCCCGCCAACTTTATCTCGGCCAGGCCGCATAGGGAATCAGCGGCAGCGCCTGCTCTGCGCTCATACGGTATAAAGGATAAAAGGCGCCGGCTTGCGGCACCAGCCCGTATTTCCGGTAGCGGATCAGTCCGAAATCGGACTGGGGCTCGAGCAGGCAGGGCACCAGCAGGGCGGCCGGCTGGCTGCAGGGAATATAAAAGTCGCCTTTTTTGCAGAGTATGGCAAGGGGCTGTACTGAAACCTCGATCGTGTCGGGCGGCACGTAATCATATCTGGACGGCACCACTTTTTGCGTCATCCAGCCTTCGACCGCTACCTGGCAGTCACGGGTAAAAGTCTCGATCGCCACATCATGCCGCCGCAGGGTCTCGATCACCTCCCGATGCCCGGCCGGGATCACATAGCCCCAGGGCCGCGCCACGCTCAGGGTGGGCGCCACCAGGGGATACCACTCCGTGATGACGCGCTCGGCGACCTTTTGCCCGCCCGCCGTTTCGAGAGGCTCGATCTCGTTGCCCAACAGGATCTCCCCGGCTTTCTTGTCCACTTTCAGCCGGCCTGCAGCCCGCTGCTCCGGCCGGATGAATTCCTTGATCTTCACCTGCGGCTGCGCCGGATCTCTCCTGTACTCCATCCGGAGATGAACCCGGGCGAAGCGTCCGCCGGGCTCGAGGAGCTGCCGGCGGAGATCGCGAACCTGCGCCGTCATCTCCTGTCCGTGGCGGGCGGCCGCCCGGACAAACGCCCGCAGGCTGCTCAGCTGCCAGCGGGTGCGCTCGGCCAGGGTCGCCAGATCGTGGCGCGAGGCCCCCTCCTGGATGAAAGAGAAAGTCTGATAGATCGCCAGGCTGTTGCGGCCGTCGTTGAGATCGAAAGTGCTGTGCCGGGTGATCAACGGCCAGCGCGCCAGCTCCTCGTCGGGGAAATCGGCCCCGGAGGCGTCGCTGGGCATGTTCTCGGAGGTGACGGCATATTCCTGGAAGGTGATCTTTTCTTTGGCCAGGCTCTCGCCAACCTCCCGGAGGATTACCCGCCGGGAGAAATCTTCGATCGAGGGATCGGCATTGACATGCGAAACGCAGCCCAGAGCGATACGGTAATAGTTGTCCCCCCGCTCGTGCACATCGAGGGTGATCTCGGGCATCCAGCGCCTGAATACCTTGTGGATGGCCTGCACCCCCGCGCTCTCCATCTTGATATGGTCGCGGTTCATGTCCAGGCCGAGTTCGTTGACCCTGCGGTCGTGGAAATTGCCCCAGGGATTGGCCTGGGGGAGGATCAGAAAATTGGCCTGATTGAGCAGCGGCTTGAGCTCCCCGAGGGCGAGATCGCGGAGGAGGGCCAGCGCCGCCTCCTTGGCCGACTGCTCGCTGCCGTGCTGGCCGGCGGTGATCAGGATCGTAGGCTTGCTGCGGTCGATTTCTTCCGGTCGGCTGGCGCCCTCCGCGGTCAGGATGCAAAGCAGCAGACTCTTGTCGGAGAAACCTTCGACCGGCCTGGTGCTGCCGACCTCCTGCACCTGCACATTCCCGGCCTGCGCGGAGAGGACACTGAGAAACCGGACCACCTCCTCATGCTGAGTATAGCAGGAATAGCCGTTGATCTCGCCCGGGGTCTGCAGATTTCCGGCTGCGGCCGGCAGGACGAGCAGACAAACAAAGGAAGCGCATCGCGCGATATTTTTCAGCATAGAGTCTCCAGTGATTGAATTGAGCGGAATGCGATGCGCCGGCCTGCACGCCAGCAAGCCGGCCGGCCTGATAAAGAGGTCTCTATCGAGTGAAAAGTCTCTCCTGATGGATGGTATAGCGCGCCAGGCGATCGGCCGGGATCTCCACCCCGATGCCCGGCCCCGGCGGGATGGCGATATAACCCTCCGCATCGAGCACCACCGGTGGATCAGCGATATCCTCCCGGAAATAACGGCTGGTCTCCGAGGTGTCGCCCGGCAGGGAAAAGCCGGCAGCGGTCTGCAGGTGAATGTTTACCGCGCGGCCGATCCCGGTCTCGTCCATCCCCCCGGACCAGACCGCGATGCCGCGGCCGGCGGCCAGCTCCGCCATGCGCAGCGCTTCAATCAGCCCTCCGACCCGCCCCTGCTTGATGTTGATGATCCGGCAGGCGCCGAGATCAAGGGCCGTCCGGGCATCGTCGACAGTATGGATCGACTCGTCCAGGCAGAGCGGTGTCCGAAGCTGCTGCTGCAGCAGGCTGTGCTGATAGATGTCCGAATAGGAGAGCGGCTGCTCGATCATCATCAGGTCATAGGCGTCGAGCTCGCGCAGCCGGGCGGCATCAGCCAGAGTGTAATCCCCGTTGGCGTCGGCCATCAGCCGGATCTGCGGAAAATGGCGGCGCACCGCTGCCACCCACTCGACATCCTGCCCCTTTTTGATCTTCATCTTGACGCGATGATAGTTCTTCTCCACGGCATCATCAACCTCCCGCAGTAGATGGTCCTTGCTCTCCTGCAGCCCCAGGCTGATGCCGGACATGATCCTGATTTCCGGCAGGCCGAGGAACTCGTGCAATTTCTGCCCCTTCTGTTTGGCGAGGAGATCGATGACTGCGTTTTCGAGAGTCGCCTTGGCCATCTCGTTGCCGCGGATTTTGTGGAGCCGGCCGCTAAACTCCTCCAGGCTCATCCCGGGCTCGAGCAGGGGAAGCAGGAAAGTGGCGATAATGTACCGGCAGGAGGCGGTGGTCTCCGGGGCGTAAAAGGGATCGGGATCGGCCACGCACTCTCCCCAGCCGGTGAGGCCGTCCGCATCGATGCGCAGCACCAGGGCCTCCTTGCAGGTCCAGGCGTAGGTGCTGATGGCAAAAGGCTGAAGGAAAGGCAGCCGGACGGTCAGCAGATCGATCCGGTCGATGGGCCCGATGGGTGTCTGCAGGAACTTCATACCACTCCCTATTCTCTTTTCAGAATCTTGTCCATCACTTTATCGACCGCCCCCCGCTTGAGCTGCTCCAGCCGCGCCTCAAGCTCCTGCCTGCGCTCCTCGAGCATCCGCTTGTTCTCTTCGACCAGGCTCTTGTAGCCGTCGAGCTGCTTTTGCACCTCCTCGCGCCTGGCGGCAAAATAGCGCTCGAACTCCCGGCGTCTGGCGGCGACCTCCTGCTCGACCCGCGCCTTGAGCTGATTCTGGAGCCGGGTCAGTTCCTCACCGACCACCCGCCTGACCCCGTCGGCGAACTGATTGTCGAGGTCGGTGGTGAAGACGGCGTTGACCCCTTCGCCGCCGCGCCGCAGTCTGAATCCGGCATCGAAACCGGTCACACCCGTCAGGATATCGCGGGCGAGGCGCTCGCCGACGTTGCGCGGATCGTTCTGAAAGGCGAGAGCAAGCGCGCGCAGCCGCAGGTCTCCCTGCACATCAAAGCTGGATCCGGGTATGGAAATCGTCACATCGGCCGCCAGGGTGGGGCCGGTCGCTACCGCCGGCAGAAAATCGGCTTTGCCCAGGCTGAAAGCGGGCAGACGGATGCCGCTGATGCGCGCGGTATAGTGGTCGACCGGCGTCTCCGCCCGGCGGTCGATCCGGCCGACGAGTCCGAAACCCAGGGTGGCGCCCCGCGTGCCGTCCAGGGTGAAACTCATCGGCTCGCCGGCGAGCCGGTGGTCCGAGGAGATGTTATCGACCATACCCGCCAGGCGGATGTAATTCCGGGATTGCTCGCTGCCGCTCCCGCCGCTGATCTTGAGCCGCTTGATCCATAATTCAGGATAGCCGCGGACGACCGGAAAAGGAATCTCCTGACCCTTCATCCGTTCGGGATAGACATAGAGGGGTTTGGGGGTCCAGCGTGCGGCCAGGGCGCGGCTCTCATCGACCAGGGCGGCGACCCGCTCGGCATTTTCGAGCACCTGCTGCCCGATCAGCAGTTCAGCCAGCCCCATGGTGTTGATATCGGGCAGCCGGGCCAGGGAGAGCACGTGCCTGACATCGGCCTTGACCGCGTCGTCGATGGTGCCGACGGCGCCTGAGAGGTCCTCGACCTTGCCGCGGATCGTGGCATGGCGTTCATTAAAAGCGGCCGTCAATTCGTTATAGGTCTTGCGCGCCGCATCGATGGTGGCCAGGGCTTTGGTGACCTCCTCGACGCTCTTCAATTCCGGGGGATGGATGGCGAGGATGCGCTCTTTCATCTCCTGCAGCCGCTGCCCGGCCGCTTTGACCGCCTGCAGCGTGGTGTCCCATTCGGCCACCGAGGAGGCGGTGAGCTGCCTGAGTGAATCGACCAGGGCGAGGGTCTGAAAATTCTGCGCCTTGATCAGGCTGTCGACGTTGATCCTGCCGCGCCAGAGGGCCGGATCGAAGAGGGGCGTTGAGGCCTTGACCTGCTGCAGCAGCCGATCCATCACCGCCTGAAAGTTGTCTTTGCCCAACGACCCTTCGAGCAGCCCCTTGCGCCGGCCGGGCAGGAAGCCGCTGGAGCTCCGCTGCGTGCCGAGGATTAAACCGTCGACCTCCATGGAATCGACGATCGTCTTGCCCCGCAGCAGCTGGCCAAAATCCATCGTATAGTGCACCTCCCCGGTCTCGAAGAGATTGCGCAGGGAATCCTGCGTGGAAGCCACTTCGAGCCGGCCGAAACGGACCATAAGGGGGGAGAAAGTCAGATCCAGCCGGTCGATTTCGACCCGGGCGCCAACCAGTTCCTCCCCGGCGCGCTCGAGCCCGGACTCGACCCAGCGGTCGATCCGGAACCAGGCGACGACAAGAAATATGATCAGGGGGATGAGGACGAAGAGGATGAAATTCTTTCTCATCACCGGCCTCCCAGATCGCGGATCTTCATCCAGGTGCGCACCAGGCCGCTCTTTTTGACCGCCTGATAGATTTTGAGTTTCTCCACTTTCGCCCCGAGGGTTTTCCGGTAGGCGATGACCAGGTGCTTCATGCCAAAGTAAACGGGCAGGGCGAGAACGAGGGCGGCCACAAAACTGCCCATCACCACGGTGTTGTTGAAGCGGGTCAGAGGCGAGAGCAGGGAGTTGTAGAACGAGGTCCAGAAGGACTGCAGAGCCGGGATGTTGACCAGAATCTGATAGCCCAGCCAGTGGAAGAAGGGATCGAGCAGCCAGGCCAGCAGGGCGCAGACCGTAAGGGAGAGGAATACGGCCCCGAGGTTGACGTTGAGGATCAGGATGATCAGCCAGACCACGAGCCCCTGCAGGGTCAGCATCGGCGAAAAACCGACGATCGAGCCGAGCATGAAACCGCCGGCCACCTGGCGGGGGCTCTGTCCCTCACGGAAGATGGCCAGGATATCCTGAAAAAGTTTTAGCCAGAACATAAGCGCCTCTTAAAAAAGTACACGGCACTCTGTGGTTGTTCACCGGTACATCGCCGGCAAGTCCTTTTCGAAGAGGGTGAAAGGATTGAGATGAAAGAGGGAGAAATCGGTGGCGCTGACTTGTCCGACATAGGGGGCCCAGTAGTGGCTGGCGCTGGCGTTGCGCCAGACCAGAGCCCAGGCGGTCATTTTGGACTGGGTGTTATACATCACCGCGGGGAGCAGATAACCGGTCCAGTAATCGCTGACCGGCACATTCTCCCAGCCGACCTCGGTGAGAGCGGAGAGCTTGCCGCGGGCCTGGGCCATCTCCGCCATCATCGCCAGAGCCTTGCCGAGATCATCGATGCGGCCCTTTGTAGTCAGCAGATAATAATCCATACCAAGGATATCGACCCACGCATCGCCGGGATAGCGCGCCAGATATTGCGCCTCGCTGTCCACCTCCTGGGGCGAGATGGCGTAGAGCAGATGATGCAGCCCTTTGGTATCGCGCAGGTACTGCACCGTCATCTGCCACAGGGCACTGTACTCGGCCGGCGTGCAGGCGGAGGATCCCCACCAGGGCCAGCTGTGGTTGTGCTCATGATAAGGCCGCAGGATGACCGGGATAAAGGTGCCGTCCGGGGCTTTGAGATCCTTTAAAAAGGCCGCGATCTTGTCAAGGGTCTGCAGGTAACCGGCATGATGGGACTGGCCGGGGAGGATGTATTTAACCGCAGCCGAATTGTCCCAGGCACTGCCGCCGCTGACCGGATTATCCAGATGCATGCTGATGGTATTGATGCCGCCGCGGCTGTAGACCTCCCTGATCCACCGCTTCATGGCTTCGAAATAGACGCCGTCGAGATTGGCCTCCTTGTGAATGTCCCCCAGATCCCAGCCGTAGACGGCGGGATAATCGCCGCAGACCTCCTTGACGTCGGAGCGGCCCGGCGTGGCTTTCCAGCCGACGCCGTAGGCGAGATCGTCCTGATGGCCGAAGAGCAGGCCGGTACTGGCGGCCGTTTTCAGATTGGTAAAGAGGGCGACGGTTTCGGGGGTGGCGAGCGAGTCGACGAGAATGGTGTTTTTCACGACCGGCCTGGTGTCCTCCGGTCC
Organism: bacterium; assembly: GCA_035388125.1. Classification (GTDB taxonomy): domain Bacteria; phylum Zhuqueibacterota; class Zhuqueibacteria; order Residuimicrobiales; family Residuimicrobiaceae; genus JAKPUX01. Next base: position 7,503 of record DAOOPF010000063.1, read on the forward strand.
GTTCGGAGACTCCTTTTTGCCGCAGGCGATCGAGGCCGCGAGGGCGATGAAAAGGAGGAGAGTAATCTTGCCTGTGCGCATGGGATGACCTTTCTTGCATTTCTCAAATATAACCACTGCCGGTGCTCAAAATCAAGGATAAACTTTGCCCTGTCCCCTCGTCTCCACCGTCTCCAGTGGACCCGCCCCGGCTCCGGCCAGAATTCGTTTGAATATATGATCCGGTATTGCTATTTTAATCCCCATGAACATTCTCTACATCAGCCAATATTTTCCGCCCGAAGTGGGAGCCACCCAGAACCGGGCCTTCGAGATGGCCGCCAACCTGGTCCGCCTCGGCCACAAGGTCACCGTCCTGACCGAATTTCCCAACCACCCGAAGGGGATCATCCCGCCCGAGTATCGGCGCCGCTGGTACGTCAAGGACGAGCTCGAGGGCATCCGTGTGGTGCGCGTCTGGGTCTACGCCCGGCCGGTCAAGACCTTTTTCACCCGCCTGGGTTTCTATCTCACCTTCATGGTCAACGCCGCTCTGGTCGGCACTCTGGTCAAGGGACCCTTCGACATCGTCTATGCCACGTCGCCCCCCTATTTTGTGGGCGTCACCGGCCTCTGGCTGAGCCTGGTCAAGCGGGCCCGTTTTGTCTACGAGGTGCGCGACCTCTGGGTCCAGTCCGCCGCCGAACTCGGCGAGCTGAGCAACCCCCGCCTGCTCAAAATGGCCGGCTGGCTCGACCGGCTCTATTACCGCAAGGCCAGACGCATCATCGCTGTGACCAGGGGCATTTATGACGCGCTCGCCGCCCGGGACCTCGGCGCCAAACTGCATCTGATCTACAACGGCACCAACTGCGAACTCATTTACGACCGCGGCGACGGCATGCGCAGGGAGCTGGGCTGGGGGGAGAAATTCGTGGTGATGTACGCCGGCATCCTCGGCATCGCCCAGGGGCTGGAGGAGATCTGCCGGGTTGTAGAGCAGCTGAAATCCGATGCCGGCATTCAGTTCGCCTTTGTCGGCGAAGGTCCGGTCAAACACCGGATCGAAGCCCTGAAAAAGGAACGGCAGCTGACCAATCTGACCCTGCTCGGCGAGATTCCGCGCGAGCGCATCGCCGAATACCTTTCGGCGGCCGACTGCTGTCTGGTGCCCCTGAAAAAGCGGGAGACCTTTCGCGGCGCCCTCCCCTCCAAAATGTTCGACGTCATGGCCTGCAGCCGTCCCCTGCTGCTCAGCGTCGATGGCGAGGCGCGTGAGCTGGTGGAGAGAATCGGCGCCGGCCTCTACGTCGAACCCGAAAACGACGAGCAGCTGCGCCGGGCCATCCTGACGCTCAAGGCCGATCCCGCACTGGCCAAAAAGATGGGCGCGGCCGGCCGCGCCTTTGTCGAAAACAATTTTTCACGCCGCCAGGCGGCAGTCGAACTCGAAAAAATACTGCAGGATGTTATGAAAGAATCAGGGAGACCCTCATGAAAAAAATTCTGGTTGGACTAGTCCTCCTCCTGTGCGCAGTCTCTTCGGTCCGCCCCTGCACCATCATCGCCGTGGGCAAAAAGGCCTCGGCCGACGGCTCGGTCATCCTCTCCCACACCGACACCGGCCCCGACTCGCGCATCCGCGTCGTGCCCGGGCGCAGCTGGCCCGAGGGCGCCCTCGCCCCGGTCTACTGGGGCATCCAGGATCCCGCCCAGCCGCTGGAAAATCCGGCCGAGATCCTCGGCTACATCCCCCAGGTGCGACGCACCTTTACCTATATCCGCTCCGCCTATTCGCATGTGAACGAGCACCAGCTCGGCATCGCCGAGAGCACAACCAACCAGCGGCCGGAGCTGACCAATGAGAAGGGCAAGTGCGAACAGATCATGACCATCGAGATGGCGCAGATCTTCGCCCTCGAGCGCTGCCGCACCGCCCGCGCAGCGGTCCGCCTCATCGGCGACCTGATGACTACATACGGATTTCTCTGCTCCTCAGGCGACGGCAGCGAAACCCTCGCCATCGGCGACACGGGAGAGGTATGGATCCTCGAGGTTTTTGGCGTCGGCCCGGAGTGGAAAAAAGCGAGCGGCCAGCCCGGCGCCATCTGGGCGGCCCAGCGCCTCGGCGACGACCAGGCCACCATGGTACCCAACTGGAGCATCCTCAAAAAGATCGACCCCGCCGACTCGGAGAATTTCATCCTCTCCGAAAACTGGATGAGCGAAGCGATCGCGCGCGGCTGGTATGACCCCGCCTCCGGGGAGCCCTTCATCTGGCAGGAGGTCTACGCCCCCCTGCCGCAAGAGTTCGCCACCGGCCGTTTCTGGCTCTTTTACAGCACCTTCATGCCCGGCCTCTACCCCTGGCCCGACCGCTCGATGGGCAGCGACCCGTTCAAGAACCTCAATCCCTATATGCAGTATGTCGAGCCGCTTTCGATCTATCCCTTTTCCGCGAGGCCGGAGAAAAAAATCTCCACGCGCGACGTCATCGCCTTCCAGCGTTCGGTCTTTGAAGGGACGATCTACGACATGAGCAATGACCCCAACTGGCTGGTGCCCGATGGCAAGGGCGGCTATGTCAAGAGCCCCCTCGCCACTCCCTTCCCGGGCCGCGACCTGCGCGCCCTGCTCAAGCTCACCTACCGCCGCCCGGTGGCGCGCCACCGCGGCCATTACGGCATGGTCCTGCAGCTGCGCGGCTGGCTGCCGGATCCCGTCGGCGGGCTCTACTGGGTCTATCTCGACAATCCCTGCTTCAGCCCCTATGTGCCGATCTATGCCGGCGTCACTGCAACGGCCGCCTGCTATCAGAACTATGACCCGGAAAAGTACAGCGATGCCTCGGCGCGCTGGACCATCGACATGGTCGACAACCTGGCCAATCTGAAATTCCAGCAGGCGATCGGGGACGTGCGCGCGCTGCGCGACCCCTGGGAGGAGGCGATCTTTTCCCAGCAGGATTCGATCGAAACCGAAGCGGTCAGGATCTACGCAAAGAGCCCCAAAAAAGCACAGGAGTTCCTGACCCGATACTGCATTGGCCTGCAGGAGCAGGTTCCGGGCATGTATCGCGCCCTGCGCGATACCCTGATCGTCAAGTACACCAACAACCGCGAGTAGCCCCAGTCCGCCGGTTCCCGCTCGACGGACTTTTTCGACCCCGGCTGCCGGCCTGCGCGCAGGTCCAGGCAGCCGGGCGTTTGTCTCTTCCCCTCTCCATCCGCCCGGCCCGGTGTCTGCCGCAGCACCCGCTAGCGTTCGATTTCTCCCAGCGCACTCGACTCCAGCCAGCGCTCAAACCGGTTAAAGATCACACCGCTGTGGCTTTCAGCCGTCGGCTCGAAGAGAGCGCTCAGACCTCTGGGTGCGGCGGCGCGCACCCCAGCCGCAGCTGCCGTTTGACCGGAGGAATCGCGCGGGGCCTCCTCCGCAAAGCGGAGCCGGTTGGTGCGCAGCAGTTCCTGGAAAGCCGCATGCTCGCCGGCGAGATGCGCCGTGTAGACCGAACGCAGGAGATGCTTTTTGTCCGCCTTGAGCCAGGGGATCAGCTCTTCGGTCAGGCTGTAAAAGGCGTCGAAGAGGAAGAGCTCGCTGATCTGCGCTCCCAGGCCGCCGCGGCTGACCGCGTAAACAGCCGGGCGATAGCCGCCGCTGTGGGCACTGACGATCACCCGTCCAAGCCGGTCCTCCGCGCCGATGCGCCGTTCGTCTCGCATCACCTCGAGGATCTCCTCCACCATCCGTTTGAATCCGCCCTCATCCTCCATACTGCCGCCCCCCGAATCCTGCGCATGCCAGGGCCCCTGCGTCAGCACCAGTACAGCGTTGCGGCGCGAGGCGGCCAGCTGCTGCGGCAGGCGGTACTTTTCCAGCACACCGAGATTGTCGTTGTTCCAGCCGTGGAAATGGACAACGAGATCCACCGCCCCGTTCTTCGGCTTGAATCCCTCGGGAATGACGATCACGGCGCTGGAGTCGGTATAGTGCGGGTCGCGCGCATAAAAGTGCTCCTGATAGCGCCATCCCTCAGCACGGGAGGGATGGGGATAGGGGGCATGACGGAGAAAAATCCGTGCCCACTCCCCGCCCGGGAAGGAGTTCCAGTCGATACTGGTCAGAAAGGGGCGCTCCAGGCCCGCATCCCCGGTGAAATGGTTCCAGGCCAGCCGCGCCGCCCGGGCGATCGCCACTTTCATCTGATTGTCCGCGCTGTCGCGGCGGTCAGGCCCCTGCTCGGTGAACGCGGCGATGGCCAGATCGGCCTTGGCCGAGAGCACCAGTCCCGCATCGGTGGCAACGCCGGTGACGCCGCCGGTCTTGTGCGCCACCAGGATATTTTCCGCCTCGGCGGGGAGAAAACGCGGAATGGCTGAATCATAGAGCTGCGCGCCGAGGATATCGATCATCTTCCGGCTCGAGAGCGAGTCGGCCAGCTCACCGCGATGGAGCTTCTCCAGAAGCAGCACCATGTCGGCCGGGGTGGAGACCCCCACGCCGTAGCGGATTGACTCGGAGGAGTCGGTCTTGGTCTCCCAGGCCATCAGGCGGTTGAGCAGGCGGGTGTTACGGAGGCCGAGGGCGGCCATACGCTCGTTGACCGCGGCCAGCTTTTCCGCATGCGTGGTTCCAAGGGCGTCGATGACCAGATTGGTGGCGCTGTTGTCGCTGACCACGATCATCAGCAGCACGGCGTCGATCAGACGCACCTCCGGCCCGGGGGCGAAGAGCTGCAGCAGACCCGAACCGCCCCGGACTTCTCCGGGCGCCAGAGTCACCTTTTGCAGAGGATCGAGCCGGCCGGCCGCGGCCTGATAAAAATACTCCACCATCACCGGCAGTTTGATGAGACTGGCGGTCGGAAATTTATCCTCCGCCTTCCAGGCGATCACCTCCCCTGTGCGCAGATTTTTGGCCATGAATCCAAAACGGCCCCCAAAGCTCTTCTCCAGAGCGCGCAGTTCTTCTGCCAGCGGCTCTTCCGCTCCGGCCTGCCGGGAATGCCCTGCGCAGGCGGAAAAGGCCGGGGGCAGTTCGCTTTCACCGGCATGCGCTGGCATGGCCCAGACCAGCGCCCAGGCCAAAAGTAAACAAACGGCTTTCTGCATCATGTCACCTTTCATTTTCAGCCAATCCCTTCAGCTTAAAATAGTATGGCAAAAGTTAAAAGAAAAGCATAAATTGGGTTTTGGCGATCGCCCTGTCAACGCTCACTCTTTTGCAAGGATCTGCTTATCATGAAGTATTCCCGATTGCATGCTGCCACGCTCTTTCTGCTCCTGCTCGCGCTGCTTTGCGGCCCTGCGTCCGCGCAGAATATCCTCATCAACGAAGCGATGTCCTCCAATAACGCCTTTATCACCGACGAAGAGGGCGACTATCCGGACTGGCTCGAACTCTATAATCCGGGCGACACCGCGGTGGACCTCGCCAACTGGGGATTGAGCGACAAAAAGGGAACGCCCGGCAAATGGCTCTTCCCGCAGGTCTCGATCGGGCCGAAGAGCTGGATGCTGATCTTTGCCGACAGCAAGGACCGCAAGCAGGCGGTCGCCCACTGGGAGACCGTCGTCCGCCGGGGACAGGTCTGGCGCTACCGCACCGGCGCCTCCGCCATCCCCGCCAGCTGGATCCAGCCCGGCTACGACGACAGCGCCTGGAGCCAGGGCTCGACCGGCATCGGCTTCGGCGACAATGACGACGCCACCACCATCGCCAGCGGGATCATCTCCGTTTTCGGACGCATCGCCTTCACGGTGGCCGACCCGGCTGCGGTTATCGGGATGATACTCGACATCGATTACGACGATGGCTTTGTCGCCTGGCTCAACGGCGTCGAGATCGCCCGCGCCAATTTGGGCCAAAATGGGGTGCAGCCCGCCTGGAACCTGGCCGCCAATCCCGATCACGAAGCCAACATCTACCGCGGTATGGCCCCGGACCGCTTCACAGTCGCCAACTTCCGTGAGGCGCTCACCTCCGGCCGCAACCTCCTGGCCATCCAGGTCCACAACAACTCCACCACTTCCTCTGACCTGACCATGATCCCCTTCCTCTCGCTGGGATATTCCACTCCGCCCGCCGGCGCCGCCGGCAGTGACCCCCGGCTGGTGCTGACCAGCACCCATATGCACACCAACTTCGCCATCTCCGCCTCCGGTGAAACGCTCCTGCTCAGCAGTGCGGCGGGTGCCATCGTCGACAGCGTGACGCTCCCATCCCTGGCCACCGATGTCTCCTACGGCCGGGTCACCGATGGCGGTGCGAGATGGATCCATGCCAAACACCCCACGCCCGGCGCGGCCAATAACAGCGCGGAGGTGGCGGAAATGGCGGCTGCGGTCGAGTTTTCCAAAAGCCGCGGATTTTACCAGCAGCCCGTCTCTTTCACCATGAGCTGCGCCACTCCGGGAGCGGTGATCCGCTTCACCCGCGACGGCGGCGAGCCCGATTCACTCTCGACGCTCTACAGCGGCCCCATCAACATCGGCCAGACTTCCGTCATCCGGGCGCGCGCATTCGCCCCCGGCCTGGATCCCGGTCCGATCATCACCCATTCCTTCGTCCTCGGCCAGCCGCCCGCTCCCCTGCCGGTGATCTCGCTGACCACCGATCCCCGCAACCTCTGGGACAGCGAATACGGCATCTATGTGCTCGGCACCAGCTATACCAACGAAGACCCCTACTACGGCGCCAACTTTTGGGAGGACTGGGAGCGCCCGGTCCATATCGAGTTCTTCGAGCCGGGCGGAAATCCCGGATTCAACCAGGACGCCGGCACCCGCATCTTCGGCGGCTGGAGCCGCGCCCGGTCGCAAAAATCGATGGCTTTTTTCGCCCGGCGCGAATACGGCAAGGAAGAGTTCAACTACCGCATCTTCCCCGATCTGCCCTATGAAAACTACCACTCCTTCATCCTGCGCAATGCCGGCAACGACTGGGACCGCACCTTCATCGCCGACGGCCTCATCCACTCCCGCCTCAAGGGCATCGACCTCGACCGCCAGGCCTACCGCCCTTGCACGGTCTATCTCAACGGCGAATATTGGGGCATCCTCAACCTGCGCGAAAAGGTGAACGAACACTATCTCGCCCAGCACCACGGCGGCGATCCCGACCAGATCGACCAGCTCGAACTGAACGGTAACGTGCTCGAGGGCAGCAACGACCACTATATCGCCCTGCGCGATTTCATCGCCTCCAAGGATCTCACCAAAGCGGAGAATTACGCCTGGGTCCAGAGCCAGATGGAGGTGGAGAACTTTATCACCTACCAGGCGGTGCAGATCTATACCGATAACCGCGACTGGCCGGGAAACAACATCAAGTACTGGCGGCCGCAAACCGAAGGCGGCCGCTGGCGCTGGATCCTCTTCGACACCGAATGGGGTTTCGGCATCAACGCCTACGCGTCGGGCAACGCCTATGCCTATAACACCCTCGCTTTCGCCACCAGTCCCACCCAGACGCCCGGCTTGCACGGCAATCCGCCCTGGTCCACCCTGCTGCTGCGCCGGCTGCTGCTGAATCCGGATTTCAAAAGGAGCTTCATCAACCGCTTCGCCGACCTGATGAATTCTGCCTATCGCGAAACCGCGACCGTCGCCCACATCGACTCGCTGGAAAGTCTCCTCTCCGGCGATATGACCCGCCACTATGACAAATGGCGGCAGCAGGTCTGGTGGAGCTCAGCCCGGCTGTGGTGGAACTCCATGGATTCCTGGTATGGCTATATCCGGACCCTGCGCGATTTCGCACTCAACCGGCCCGGCTACATGCGCGCCCATCTCATGCAGAAATTTGCCATCACGTCTGTTGTCTCGCTGCGCCTCTTCAGCGACCCTGCGCAAGGCGGTGAAATCCTCCTTAACGATTTTCTGCCGGTCAGATCCAGCCCCTGGAGCGGCTCCTATTTCTCCGGCGTGCCGGTGAAACTGACCGCCAGGCCCGCCCCGGGTTACATCTTTGCGGGCTGGGAAGGAGCGGTTATCTCGTCCGACCCCACACTCGAGGTGACGATGACCGGCACCACCACCATCAGGGCCCGCTTTATCCCTGCCGGAGAGCAGGCAGCCCGCATCGTCATCAACGAGATCAATTATAAATCCGCCGACAGCCACGACAGCGAGGACTGGGTGGAGCTCCACAACAGCGGCCTCGCCGGCGCCGACCTCTCGGGCTGGCACCTTAAGGACGACGCCGATGACCACGATTTCCTCTTCCCGGCCAATACCCTGATCGAGAGCGGCGGCTATCTGGTGGTCGGACGGGACACGACCAAATTCCGCAAACTCTTTCCGCAAAAGAGCATCCGCCTCGCCGGCAATCTCTCCTTCGGCTTGAGCAGCGGCGGCGACCAGGTCCGTCTCTTCGACGCAGAAGGCGCGCTGATCGATTCAGTCGCTTTCGGCATCACCTCCCCCTGGCCCGCGGCAGCCGCCGGACTGGGGCCGACCCTCGAACTGCGCGGACCGGCCCTGGACAACGAACTCGCCGCCAGCTGGGCGGCATCGGCCGGCTACGGCACCCCCGGAGCGCAGAATTCAGGCTATAACGGGGTGGAGACTCCCCCGTCTGGCCAGCTGCCGGAGCAGTTCGAGCTGATGCAGAACTGGCCCAATCCCTTCAACGCCACAACGCGAATCGCTTTCACCCTGCCCGCGCCGGCCGATATCCGGCTGCAGATCTTCTCCGTTCAGGGACGCTGCATCCGCACCCTGGCCGCCGGACGAACGGCGGCGGGCGCCCATCGGCTCGATTGGGACGGCCGCGATGAGGCCGGGCTGCCCGCTTCCAGCGGTCTCTATCTCTGCCTGCTGCAGAGCGGAGAGGCGCAGCAGGTGAAGCGGATGCTGCTGCTGCGCTGAGCTGAACCACTCACACCCACCCGGCACCCCGGCCTGCTCTCCGATTTCTCTTGACAGTATGGTAAAATACTCTTATATTAGTAATGATTACTATTATGAATAATACTCCTACACATACCAGCCTGCGCCACAGCCGCCAGCGCGACGAGATTCTGGCCCTTCTGCGCTCAACGACGATTCATCCCACTGCGGACTGGATCTATCAGGAGATGAAGAGGGGATTTCCCCATTTGAGTCTGGGCACGGTCTATCGCAATCTCGCCATTCTGGTCGAGCAGGGTCTGGTGCGCAAGCTCGAATCGGGCAGCACCTTTGACCGTTTCGAGGCGCGGATGGAGGCGCATTATCATCTGATTTGCAGCCGGTGCGGCGCTGTCAACGATTTCGATTTGCCGGTTTATGAGGAGATCAACGAACGCGCCGGCCGGATGACCGATTTTCAGATCCAGGGCCACAAAATCGAGTTCTTCGGCCTCTGCAGCGCCTGCCGGGCACAAAAGCCTTAGAACACGGTTCTCTTTTTTTTGTTTTTAATTAATAATCGTTCTTATTACTGTCATTAAGAAACAATCAAGCGCCAGCATTGCAGACTCTCACCTCAAAGGAGGTCAACGATGAGTGAAAATTCCAGATGCCCGGTGACGGGCAAATCCGCCATGCCCATTGCCGGCAAAGGCAACTCCAATCGTGAATGGTGGCCCGATCAGCTCAACCTGGGCATCCTCCACCAGCACGCGCCGGCCTCCAATCCGATGGACCCCGACTTTAATTACGCCGAAGAATTCAAGAAACTCGATCTCGCCGCCCTGAAAAAAGAGCTCTACGCCCTGATGACCGACTCCCAGGAGTGGTGGCCCGCCGACTGGGGCCATTACGGCGGCCTCTTCATCCGCATGTCATGGCACAGCGCCGGCACCTACCGTGTCTCGGACGGCCGCGGCGGCGGCGGCACCGGCAACCAGCGCTTCGCCCCCCTCAACAGCTGGCCCGATAACGCCAACCTTGACAAGGCGCGGCGCCTGCTCTGGCCGATCAAGCAAAAATATGGCAACAAAATCTCCTGGGCGGATCTCCTGATCCTGGCCGGCAACTGTGCCCTCGAATCGATGGGCTTCAAGACCTTCGGCTTCGGCGGCGGCCGCGAGGATATCTGGCAGCCGGAAGAGGAGACCTACTGGGGTTCGGAAAAGGAATGGCTGGCGACCAGCGACAAACCCGGCAGCCGCTACAGCGGCGACCGCGACCTGGAGAATCCCCTCGCCGCCGTGCAGATGGGATTGATCTATGTCAACCCGGAGGGGCCGGACGGCAATCCCGATCCCGTCGCCTCGGGCCGGGATGTGCGCGATACTTTCGCGCGTATGGCCATGAATGACGAGGAGACCGTCGCTCTCGTCGCCGGCGGCCACACCTTCGGCAAGGCCCACGGCGCTGGCGACCCGAAGCTGATCGGGCCGGAGCCGGAAGCTGCTCCCATGGAGCAACAGGGTCTGGGCTGGATCAACAAGCTCGGCACCGGCAAAGGCGTGCACACCACCACCAGCGGCATCGAAGGCGCCTGGAAACCCAAACCGACGCAATGGGACAATGGCTACTTCGACATGCTCTTCGGTTATGAATGGGAGCTGGTCAAGAGTCCGGCCGGCGCCTGGCAGTGGCTGGCCAAGGATGTCAAACCGGAGCACATGATTCCCGACGCCCACGATCCGAGCAAAAAGCACCGTCCGATGATGACCACCGCCGACCTCTCGCTGCGCTTCGACCCGATCTATGAGCCCATCTCGCGCCGCTTCCACAAGGATCCGCAGGCCTTCGCCGACGCCTTCGCCCGCGCCTGGTTCAAGCTGACCCACCGCGACATGGGACCCAAGGCCCGCTACCTGGGCCCCGAGGTGCCGAAAGAGGATCTGATCTGGCAGGACCCGATTCCCGCCGTCAATCATCCCCTGATCGATGCCCGGGACATCGCCGGCCTCAAGGCGAAAATCCTCGCCTCCGGCCTCAGCGTTTCCGAGCTGGTCTCCACCGCCTGGGCCTCGGCCTCCACCTTCCGCGGTTCCGACA
>DAOOPF010000064.1:0-4104 GCA_035388125.1 bacterium
TATTTAAAAAGCAATCCCTCAAGTGACAGCCAATCGATGCCGCGCAGGTATTCCCGTACCCGGCTGTGCTCTCCCTGAACCCGGACAATCAGGGTATACACGCGGGTCGAGGGCAACCCCACGGGTTCCTCCGCCTGCATCCGGGCGCGCGCCCCTTCGGTCCATTTCCATCCCCGGCCAAGAAAGACCATGGTCGATCCTTCCTGCCATCTGCCGTCGCTGTCAAAACCGGCCTCCTGACGGCAGGCTGTTGCCGGAACAGGTACAAGCCCCTCCTCACTAACCGCTTTGATCACCGGCAGAGAAAAGAGATTGATGTCCAGCGCCACTTGCAGGGCCATCCCCCGCAGTGATTCCTCATCCGCTTTCTCGGCTTCCTCTTCGAGTTGACTCTTCATTCTTTCGATCTCGGCCGTCAGATTCTCGATTTCCCGCTCGAGTACCTGCGCCGCGGCCAAATCCCGGCCTTGATAAGCCTCCTCGCGCTCGTTGAGCACCTTGTCAAGTTTTTGCTGCGCCTCGGCCCTGGCGCGCGCCTCTTCGGCTTTCTCAAGGTTATGGAGGGCATGTTTATCATCCAGTATAGCCAGTTTTTTGCGCTGTCTGTCCACCCAGGTGACAGAATAGTGCACTGGAAAGGGGTGCCAGGCGGCTTGAGCGGCGACCTGTTTGGGAGGCGCTGTCGGAGTCATCTCTTCGATCTGCCAGTGCATAGGCCCTTGCGGCAGGGCTTTCTCCACCGCGGTCATCACACTGGTGTAGAAGGCGATTTCGCGCTCCGTCGCCGGCCGCATCTCCCCGCCCGGGGCCTGTGCCGGATTGATGATTGCCCATACGATCGGCACCAGGATATAACTTTTGCACAACATTTCAGACACCTTTCACTCTGCTCGCACTGTCAATGCGGCGGAGAGATAATCCGCAGGATTTTTACCCATCTTGATCTGGAAGGCGCCGGGTTCCACCACTCGCTGCATATCGAGGTTGAGGGATGAAAGCCTGTCCGCGGGACGAGGGCAAGAGCCTGGCGCGTGAAATCTCCTTTGGTGGCAATTGATAAAATGTAAGATTATTGGAGCGCAATGGCAAGCGATTAGTCCTTGAACCTTTGCCAAATTTTTGTTACTTTTCAGACAATAATCCGTCACCCCAAATCGAGGAGTCCCATGAGAGAATTCATGATCACCCTGCTCTGCCTGGCCACAGGCTTTGGCGCTGCCCTGGCCCAGGATAATCCCCTGCTCAAGGAGTTCAAAACCCCCTTCGGCGTGCCGCCCTTCAGCAAGATCCGGAACGAGCATTACCTCCCGGCCATTCAGGAGGGCATCCGCCAGCACAAGCTCGAGGTAGCGGCCATCGCCTCCAATCCCCAGCCGGCCACCTTTGCCAACACCATCGACGCCCTCGAGCTGAGCGGGCAGCTGCTCACCCGGGTCAGCAGCGTCTTTTTCAACATGACCTCCGCCCTGACCAGCGATCCCCTGCAGCAGATCGCCCAGGAGGCGGCGCCCCTGCTCTCCAGCCACAGCGACGACATCAGCCTTAACGCCGACCTCTTTGCGCGTATCAAGGCGGTTTATGAACAGCGCGCCGCGCTCGGCCTGACCCCTGAGCAGGAGATGGTGCTCACGCAGTACTATCGCGATTTCGTCCGCGGCGGGGCCAACCTCGACGACGCCCGCAAAGAACAGCTGCGGGCGATCAATCAGGAGCTGGCCGTGCTGACTCTGAAATTCGGCGATAATGTGCTCAAGGAGACCAACGACTACGCCCTCTTCGTCGCTGACCCCGCCGACCTGGCGGGCCTCCCTGCGGCCGTCGTCTCCGCCGCCGCCGAGGCCGCCGCCGAACGCGGCCAGACCGGCAAATGGGCTTTCACCCTCCACAATCCGAGCATTTTTCCGTTTTTGCAGTATGCGCAAAACCGCGATCTGCGCCGCCAGATCTATCAGGCCTACATCCATCGCGGCGACAACAACAATGACCTCGACAACAAGGCCATCCTGAGCAAAATCGCCGCCCTGCGCGTGCGCAAGGCCAACCTCCTCGGCTACCCGAGCCACGCCGATTTCATCCTCGAGGAGAACATGGCGAAAAAGCCGGAAAAGGTCTACGCCCTGCTCGACCAGCTCTGGCGCCCGGCCCTGGCGAAAGCCAAAGCCGAAGTGGCCGACATGCAGGCGATCGTCGACCAGGAGAAGGGCGGCTTCCAGCTTGAGGCCTGGGACTGGTGGTACTATGCCGAAAAGGTGAAAAAGGCCAAATACGACCTTGACGAGGAGGCCCTGCGCCCCTACTTCAAGCTCGAAAATGTCCGCAGCGGCGTCTTTGGCGTGGCGCAAAAGCTCTACGGCATCACCTTCACCGAGCGCAAGGATATTCCGCTTTACCACCCCGATGTCCGCACCTTTGAGGTGAAAGAGGCGGATGGCCGTCACATCGGCATCCTGATGGTCGATTATTTCCCGCGCGCCAGCAAGCGCGGCGGAGCCTGGATGAGCGACTATCGCGGCCAGCAGAAACTCGGCAAGGTGCAAACCCCCCTGATCTGCAATGTCGGCAACTTTTCCAAACCGACGGCCGACCAGCCGGCCCTGCTGAGCATGGATGAGGTCGAGACCATGTTCCACGAGTTCGGCCACGCCCTGCATGGACTGCTCTCGGACGTCACCTATCCCAAGGTCGCCGGCACCTCGGTGGCGCGCGATTTCGTCGAGCTGCCCTCGCAGATCATGGAACATTGGGCATTCGAGCCGGAAGTGCTCAGGAGCTACGCCCGCCATTACCAGACCGGCCAGGTCATGCCCGATGAACTGATCGCCAAAATCGAAAAATCGGGCCATTTCAACCAGGGCTTCGCGACCGTCGAATATCTGGCCGCTTCCTATCTCGACCTGGACTGGCATTCGCTGCGCGAACCCATCGAGCACAACGCGTCGCTCTTCGAGGAGCAGTCCCTGGCGCGCATCGGCCTGATCCCCGAGATCGCCTCGCGCTACCGCAGCCCCTATTTCCGCCACGTCTTCTCCGGCGGCTATTCGGCCGGCTATTATGCCTATATCTGGGCCGAAGTACTCGATGCGGACGCCTTTGAGGCCTTCAGGGAGAGTTCACTCTTCGACCAGAAAAGCGCCGGCGCCTTCCGCAAGTACATCCTCTCGGCCGGCGGCAGCGAAGAGCCGATGACCCTCTATATGAAATTCCGCGGCCGCGAGCCGGGCATCGAACCACTGCTGAAGAACCGCGGATTGACGGGCAATTGATGGGATTCCGCTCTGCTGAATCCGCCTGAGCGGCGACAAGCCATGAGCGGGCTCAGCAACCTTCGAGCAGCGTACAGCAACAGAAAGGGCGGCACACCGGAAGCGGTGGCCGCCCTTTGCATTTCAGCGCGCGCGGCCCAGCCGCGCCTGTTTGGGGTTCAGAATCGGGCACTCCGGGTCATTCGATCCGGAGCTTGCCGCCCGGAGTTCTGCCATAGACCTCGGGCTTGTACATCTCCCCGGCGCGGGCCGGCGGCAATGTAAAAGCGCCCGGGGTTGTCGCCCGCATCAGATAGGTGTAGGAATGGGCGCCCTCGGGCAGCCAGTCGGCGAAGAGCAGCACCCGGTCATCATGCTTTTCGACATGGGTGAAACCGTACCACCAGGCCTCCCCCGATTCCTCCCCCTCCCCCATCATCGCAGTCGCGGCGCTGGTCGTGGCGAAAGTGGCGTTGACCGCCTCCATGCCGGCCGGCAGGGGATCGTCCACCACCACATAGTGGCGCGCCTGCGGCACGATCACCGTCAGGGTCACCTTGACCACCTCCCCGGCCGGAATGGTCTGCTCGGCGCTCCGGCCCGAGGTCAAGGGCTCCATCACCTTGACCAGGGTGATCCCCTCCTCGCGGGCGTCGTTGTACTCCAGGGGATAGTAGTTCATGCGCAGGCCGTAATAGAGGGTGCCCGGCCCCTCCTTGGCGATCTCCGCCTGCACCTTTTTCTCCTGGTAATCCGCCAGCGCAACCACCCTGCGCTCCACCGCGGCCGAACGGCCGGAGAAGAGCTTGCTCATCACCTCCCGGCCGGCCAGGCGCACCCGGGCGGTGAACTGCGGGGTCTC
>DAOOPF010000064.1:4204-18350 GCA_035388125.1 bacterium
GACTGGGTCAGCTGCGCCGCGCTGGCGTCCTTGCGCTTGAGGGTGTGCACAGTCTTGAGCAGCCAGGCCTTGCCCGTTGTGGTCATCGGCGCCTTGGCTCCGACCAGACGATCGAGGGCCCCGGGGTCGGCCTGGCCGTTGAGGGCCAGCACATAGAGCATCAGGGCATGGGTCGTCTGCCAGGAGGCCTCGTCGTAGGGCGAAGAGCCGTAATACTGGCCGTCGAGAACATTTTTCATAAAGGCGAGGGCATCCGCAAGCAGGGGTTCATCGACCTCATAGCCCGCTCTCCCGGCGAGGGTCATGGCCCAGGCGGCGTAGGCGGTGACAAAGGGCGAGTTGTAGTTCGAACCCTGCCAGAGGGCAAATCCTCCCTCATCGGTGCGGAAGCGAACCAGATCAGCCAGCACGCCCTGCACGAGCGCCCGGTAATCGCGAACGCCTTTGGCCTGCAGGCCAAAGGCCTCGACCAGGTCGGCCGAGACCAGCACCGGCAGGGCGCGGGAGAGGCGCTGCTCGAGGCATTCGTAGGGATAGTCGACCAGATACTCGAAAGGCGCAGATAGCTCCGAAAGGGCCGTCGAGGCGAGCGAAACATCCAGGGTCGAAAGCTCCTTGTGGGCATCCTGCGGGATTTCGAGAGTCTGGAGCGCCGGGCCGTCGGCGCGCTGATAGAGGGCCACGCTCTCGCGCACCCCCGGGGCCTGGACCGGAATCGTCCTTAAAAGTCCGTCGCTGTAGCTGCCCATCCGGCAGCGGAACTGGAAGGTCGCCTTGCCCTCTTTCACTGCCTTGAATTTGAAACGCACCTCCTGGCTGCCGCCCTGGGGCACGGTGACCGTGGCGCTGCTGCCGCCCTGCAGTTCGAGCCCATCGACCTGGAGGGTCACGGCCGCCTCGCCCGTCTGGCCCGAATAGTTGTGCACTACCGCGCCCGCCGAAAAGGTGTCGCCGATGCGGGCAAAGCGCGGCAGTGTGGCGAGCAGCATCACCGGCTGGTTGACCTTGAACTCGCTGCTGCCATAACCGAATTCGGAGGCGATCGAATTGGCCACAGCCATGATCTTGAAGGTGGTGAGATTGTCGGGCAGTTTGAAGGTCACCCGGGCGCGGCCGGTGGCATCGACGTCGAGCGCCGGATGCCAGTAGGCGGTCGCCTTAAAGTTCTTGCGCAGATCCATTTCGCTGCCGAATCCTTCGGCCCCGCCGCCGCCGCGCTTCTCGCCTTTCTCGCCATAGTTGCGCTGTTCGACCACGTGCAGCCGGGTCTCGGAGGTCTGCACTGAAAGCGGCCGGTTGCCGTAGAATGCATCGAAAGGATCGGGCAGCTCGTAATTGATGAGATTGAGGACGCCGCGGTCGACAACGGCCAGGGTTACTTCCGCGGCCGAAGGCTCGCCCGCCGCATCACGGACATCGATGTCGAGGGTGACCGTCGCACCGGGCAGATAGTCGCTCCGGTCCGGTTTGACCGCCACTTTGAGATGCCGGGTGCCCGGATCGACCGGCAGGTTGACGTAGCCGATCTTGAAGGCCGGCCGGCCGATATCCTCGCCCTCTTCCGAATAGATATGGTCGCTCGAGCGCCCGCGCAGCAGAATAACCGACATGAAGACATTGGGCAGATGTTTGTGCGTCAGCGGGATCTCGATGGTCGGGGTGCTGCCGCTGAGGGTCAGCACCTGCTGGCTCATCACCCCTTCGCGCTCGAGGGTGACCAGGGCGCGGGCACTCTCGAAGGGCGACTTGACCATCACCCGGGCGGTCTGTCCCGGTTTGTAGGAGGCGCGGTCGGCCACCAGCTCGATGCGGTCGTCGTCCTCGCGCTCCCAGGCGACATAGCCCTTGCCGGTCACATAGATATAGCTTTCGCTCCGGGTCGCCCGTCCGCCGGCCTCTCGGCCCGCAGCCTCGAGGAAATAGATCCCCGCCTCTTTCGGCGTGAAGCTTTTGCTCTGGGCGGCTGCAGTGCTGGTGACGGTGATGGAATCGACCGGCGTATCCACCGCCTTGCTCAGCCATTCATAGCGGCCGCCGCTCCCGGCCTTGCGCACCGAATGCCACTGACGCTTGACCAGCCGCACCTTGAGACTTTTGCCCGGGGCGGTCGTCCCTTCGGGGGTCACCGTGACCAGATCAAACGGCAGCGGTTTCATCGCCTCGGCAAATGAGGTGGCGGGCCTGAGGCCGATATAATAGGAGGCGGGATGGATGATGATCTTTTCGCTCGCTCCGATCACCTGACGGCCCGGGCTGGTGACATCGGCGCTGACCATGAGCGAGAGGGGAAAATCGACGCCCGCGGCGCGAACGGGAACAGCGAAACGGGCGTTCCCCTGATCATCGAGGGTCCCGCGCGACTGGGAGAGGACGCGACCGGCGAAGCGCTCGGTCTCCGCATCGTACCACTCCGGCACGCCGAACTGGTAACCCTCAAAGCCCTCGGGCCGGAAACCGTCGCGGTCGAGATAGGCGTTCCAGGCGACCTTTTGCCCGGCGAGGGGCGCGCCGAAAAGATAGTGGGCCGAGACGAACGCTGCGGCGCTGTCGCCGAGCAGAAACGAGGAGGCGGCGGCGCGCACCCGCACGGAAAACTCCGCGGGCCGGTAGGCTTCCACGCGGAAGGAGGTGTACATATAGCTCTCGCCCTCCATGCCGCTGCTGTCGGGCGGATCGCTCAGGTTGGCATAGTAGTAGCCCAGGGGCGCCGTCTCCGCCAGCTTGAGATCATAGTCGAAGGAACCGAACTCGGAGAGCGTGACGGTCTGGTTGACCAACTCAGTGCCGCGGCTGTCGCTGAGGCGGAAGAGATAGCTCTTCCCGGTCGGGAGCCCCCAGTCGTGATAGCGCCGTTCGCGCAGCATCCCCTTGAGATGGACGGTCTCGCCGGCGCGGTACAGGCCCCGCTCCGTGAAGAGCAGTCCGGCGTGCTTGACCGGCTCGGGATTCCATTCGTACTCGATATCGAAACGATAGGGAAAAATGCCGGTGCCCCAGTCCGAAGCGTTGTAGGCAAAGTCCTGCTCCTTGTAGACAAAGACCCACTGACGCGGCTTTTCCCAACGGTTGATCGAGGCGATGCCGAGCTCACGCCAGCCCGGGGTTTCGCACAGCCCGAGGGGCCCCGTGCTCCCGCTCCAAAGCACCCGGTTGCGGTCATCGCGGATCTCGACTCTGGCTCCGGCCACCGGCGTGGCATCCTTGAGGTTGGTCACCCAGACGAGATTATTGAGAGGCGAAAATTTGGCCGAAACTCCGAGGTTGGTCACCTGCAGCAGGATACGGTTATAGCGCACCGGGATCTCCGGATCGGTCGCGAGATCATCCACCTCCGAAAGCACCACGCCGGTCTTGCGGCCGCCGAGGACCCAGTCCACCTTGAGGGGCTGCGCCGCCTTGACGTTCCGGGGCTGCCTGATCTCCCAGAGCCGGTCGATCATAAAAAGCGAGTCGGGCAGGGGTTTGCCGCGGCCGTAGATATCGTCGGTGGAGAGCAGCAGGGGGATGAGCCGATCCGGGGCGACCAGGCCAAGGCGCACCTTGACCTTCTCCTTGTTGACAAAAAAGACCGGATAGCTGCGGTCGCCGTAGGCTTCGAGCACCCCGGGACCGGTGTTCATCGAGACCCGGGCGGGATAGGCCGCCGTGCGGAATGAGTCGGTCACGGCGCTGCGGATGCGGTTGCCGTGCACATCCTGCAACCCGCCGTCGATGGTGAAGCGGTAGCGGGTCTCGGGCTGGAAGTCCAGGTTGAGGCGGAGCTCGCCAACCCCCCAGGTACGCTCGGCATAATAGTCGGGGATGCTGACTTCCGGCTGGAATTTGAGATGTTTGATCAGCTCGGACGGGGCGACCCGGTTGCTGAAATTGAACTGGATGCCGCTCCCCGGGGTGATCACCTTTCCCTCATCGCTGCGTCCCGAGGTGAATCCCCGGTAGACGAGATCGCCGACGGTGACCACTGTGATGGTGCGCGCTTCAGCCAGGCCGAGCGCACCCTCTTTGGCCGGCAGCCCCGGCTGCAGCTTCAAGGTATAGCTCTTGTTGCGGGCGAGCGGCGCCGCGGGCGTGGCGGCGATCACACGGGTGGAATCATCGCCGAGGCGCCAGTGGCGGTGCAGCTCCTCATAGGTGGCATGGCGGAAGCGCAGCGGAACCGCGCGTGTCCCGTCGCTCAGAGTGATCTTGTCGCTGACGGTGCCCGGATCCATCTCGAGATTGAAGCAGAGGAAAAAGGCGCCGCGCGGATCGAATCCTCCCTCGCCGCTCTCCGGCGCCGAAGAGAGCAGCAGCGGACGCAGGGTTTCAAAGCTCCAGTTATAGGGAGCATTCAGAGCGGCGCCGCTGAGGGCTTTGGTCCCCGCCGGGATGGTCACCTCGAAGCGGGTCGCGATGGGCAGAGTGTCAAGCGGCGTGAAAACCAGGGTGCGGGTGCCCATCCAGCGGTATTTGCCCTTGACGGCCGGTGAGATCCTGATCGGCCCGGAGGCGAGACCCTCCGGCGTCGCCTTGAGCGCGACCATGGGCTCGCTGAAAGTGACGACAATGCTGAACGCATCGCTGACCGCCCCGACCGGGCCTTTGGGAGTGACGGACTGGACCTGCAGATCCCCGGCCAGAGTAGCGCCGGCGAGGGCCAGCATCAGGAAAAAGAGACTCCATCCTTTCATCAAAACCTCCACTCGATTTCAAATCCCACCCCACCGCGGAATTGACGGCCCGGCCGCGCTGAGCCGATGACCAGGCGCAATACGGCTTTTTCATGAGTTTAACAAGTTTTACAGCCATTTGCAAGCATTTGTTGCTTGACTTTCATAGCGCCAGAATGTATAATTCAGTATTCCATCGAATTCCGGATTTTCCAGCCAAAACAGCTTCGGGCAGCATGGAGTGAGGAGAGGGTCATGGCCGGTCTTGTACAAAAGTTCCATTTATCAGGCAGTCGTTCCATCTCCATTTGCATTCTTGCCGCGCAGTTGGCCCTGACCGCCTGTGCCCCGGAAAGCGTGAGCGAGACGGCCCTCTCAATTCCTCCTGAAAAACTGCCGCAGCGACTGGCCGTCCAGAAACGCCATCCCCTGCCGCCGGCCGGAACCTTCCGCATCGCTGACCTCGATGGAGATGGCTATGATGAGATCATCAACATTAATGCGCAAATGGATTCCGCCTCGAGAACGCCCGCGCATGTCACCTACTCCGATCTCGAACACATCCGCGCCGGGGCCCAGCTCAACTTTTCCGGTCTGATCAATGCCACGGTTTTTAACTGGGACCAGGACGAGAAGATGGAACTCTTTGTCGATGAACAGATCGGGGATGATCTCCTCCTGCATGTCTTCGACCATCGGGGCAGCCGCCTGGCCCTGTTCACCCTGCTCCGGGATGCACCCGAAGCGGCTGATCCCGTCTGGCGCTGCGTTGCCAGGCCGGCCGGACTAATTGACGGGAACCGCGACGGCCGGCCCGATCTGCTCATCATCATCTCCACCAACGAAGCCTACCAGCCCCGGCTCATCAAATTGCTGGATATCCACACCGGCAAGACGATCTGGGATTATTACGGCGGCACGGTCATCGAGCAGATTTTTGTCGCCGATGCCAACCTCGACGGCGAGGAGGAGATCTATCTCAAAACCAACGCCCCCGGCAACGGCGTCGGCCAGCCTGTCAACGGCACGGACGACGGCCGTTCCTGGTTCATCATACTCTCCGCCGCCGGCGCTCCGCTCATCGTAAACGCCATGGGCGGGGAATTCTCCTCCTTTATCGCCGTGCCCCATGACATGGATCACGACGGCCGTCCCGAAGTAGCGCTGATCAAAATGAGCCGCAACAAGAATTTCCCGGAGAAGAGCACGATCGCCTTCTGGGATCCGGTGGGAAAGCGTTTCCTCCATCAGAAGGAGTATGACGACTATCTCAATGACCGCCTCGCCTTCCTGGATGTGAACGGCGACGGTATCGACGAGCTGATCGTCTTTTGGGGAGACGGCCGGATCGAGGCGAGAGATCAGAGCAACCACATCACCCAGGAAACCTCCATCGGTGAAATTTTTTCGGGTGATCCCCTCGTCGAGGACCTGGACAACGACGGGGAGCAGGAGCTGCTCATCGCCGGGCGCTCCAGGATCTATCTCTTCTCTCAGCAGCTCAGGCTGAAAGCAAGTTATCCCGTCGAATTTGCCGTGGCCGGGAGGGCGATGGCCGGCCGGGGCAATCCCAAATGGATCATAGCCAGCAACCGCGATGAACGTCTCTTTTTCCAGGCGCGGGCCAATTACGAGGCACCGGTACAGGTGGCCTGGCCGCTTATCCTCGCTTTTGCTCTGGGCGGCGCGGCCGCAACCCTCCTGGTCATGGCGAGGCGGCAGCAGCGCTACCGGGATCCCAAACGCTGGGCCCCCGGGGCGATATACCATCATCTCGACGCCGGTCTGATGCTGCTTGACGCCGCAGGCCAGGTGGTTTCGATCAACGACTGGCTGCGCAGGAGGCTGAATCTGACGGATACCCCGCTCTTTCCGACCAGACCGGATACGCTTTTCACCGGTCCGCAGTTTGCACCCTTGCATGAATGGATTGAAAAGAGCCCCCTGTCAGCCCAGCGGCAGCCCCTGCTGCTGGAAAAGGCCATCGGGGCGACCGACATGCAGGTGACCATGCGCTCTCTGCGGGACGACAACGGGCGGCGGCGTGGCTCGATGATCATTTTCGAGGATGTCACCAGCCAAAGTCAGTCGAGCCGCGCCCTCGCCTGGGCTCAATTGGCGCAGCGGCTGGCGCACCAGATCAAGACTCCGCTCTCCTCGGTGCTGCTGGCCGTGCAGCGGCTGCAGATGGAATACCAGCGCGACGGCAGTGCCAAGGCCGGCGTCTATGACCGCTACATCGACTACGTCGCCGATGAGGTCGCGCGAATCAGAAAGATCACCGACGGCTTTCTCAAGCTCGCCCAATCGGACAAACCGCGGCTCGCGCCTGTGAATCTCAATCTCGTCATCTCCTCCGTTCTGGAGCAGTACAGCCCTTCACTCACCCCCGGGCAGGAAATCATAACCGACTTGGAAGAAGATTTACCCGAGGTCTGGCTGGATGAACAGCAGATCCGGATGGCCCTGGCCATCCTCATTGAAAACAGCCTCGCGGCCATGGAAGAAAAGGGACAAATCACCTTCACCACCCGTCTGCTGCAGTCCCTGGCCGGAAAGGAGAACGGGGAGAGCGCAGAATCCCTCATCGTCGAATGCGCCGACACCGGGCGGGGCATCCCTGCCGAGGCCCTCCCACGGCTCTTTGACCCCTTCTTCACCACCAAAACCGGAGGGACCGGCCTCGGGCTGCCGATCGCGAAAAAAATCATTGAGGAGCATCAGGGGAGCATCGGGATCCAGAGCCAGCCGGGGATCGGCACCGTGGTCACTCTGACCCTGCCCGTAAAATAGGGGTGGGGTATAAAATTTGCACCGGATCGGATAGTCCTTAACAGGTCTTCATTCCAATTCCTTTTCTTGACTGAGATGCTGTATTTCTACATCAAGGGTGCGGTGACCTGATGCAAAAAAGCAACATGCCAGCGGGGGAAAAAATGGCCAGCGAACATATTCTGATCGTCGATGACGATCCCCTCTTCTGCAATCTGCTTTCCGATGTGCTTGCATTTGCGGGCTTTCACGTGGTCACGGCGCTGGATGGCGCCGGCGCCTGGGCTTTTCTGGAACGGCAAAAACCCGATCTGCTCCTGCTCGATCTTGCGCTGCCCGATACCGACGGCCTCCAGATCCTGCAGCGGGTCCTGCGCCGCTATCCCGATCTGAGCGTGGTGATGATCTCCGGGCAGGGCAGCATCCGGCTGGCGGTGGAGGCAGTCAAGCTCGGAGCCTACGATTTTATCGAAAAGCCGGTCGATGCCCAGCGGGTGCTCCTGACTGTTCGCAACAGCATGCAGGCGATGCAGCTGAAAAATGCCCACCGTCAGACGCTGGAGAAAAATCTGCAAGCCTATGGCATGATCGGCGCCAGTAGCGGTATGCAGCGCGTCTTCAGTCTGATCGACGCCCTGGCCCGGACCGATACCCCGGTGCTGATCACCGGTGAAAACGGCACCGGCAAGGAACTGGTCGCCGAGGCGCTGCACCGGCTCAGCCGCCGGGCGGCCGCGGCGCTGGTGCGCGTCAATTGCGCGGCTATCCCCGATACTCTGCTCGAGAGTGAACTCTTCGGTCATGCAAAAGGCGCCTATACCGATGCCCACACAAGCCACAAGGGCAAATTCCAGCTCGCCCATCAGGGTACCCTCTTTCTGGACGAGATCGGTGATCTCAGCCTGCAGGCGCAGGCGAAAATACTCCTCGCTCTGGAGCAGGGGGAGGTATCGCCCCTTGGCAGCGAAGAGGTGGAGCGGGTCGACGTGCGGCTGATCTGCGCCACCAACCAGGAGCTGCAGAGCATGCTCACCGAAAAGAGGTTCCGTGAGGATCTCTATTACCGCATCAATGTCGTCCCCATCCATCTCCAGCCGTTGCGCGAACGTCCGGAGGATATCGTCCCGCTGGCCGACTATTTTCTGCAGCATTTCTGCCGAATCCACGGCAGCGAGGCCAAAGAGCTGATCAGCGATGCCCAGGTCTTCCTGAGCACCCAACCCTGGCCCGGCAATGTGCGCGAGTTGAAAAATACCATGGAAAAACTGGTCATCCTCGCCTCCGACCAGCGTATCACGGCGCGCCTGGTGCAGAACGCTCTGAAGTTTCAATCCGCAGTGGATACCCCCCACGCCCGCGAGACTCTGCGCGAGGCGCGCGAAGCCTTTGAGCGCAGTTTTATCCAGGCGACCCTGCGCGAGTTTCACGGCAGCATGACCGAAGCCGCCGCCGCGCTGGATATCGACCGCTCCCACCTCTACCGCAAGATGGAGCATCTGGGATTACGCAGTGAAGAAACCTAGTTCAGACTGGAGGCAGGAATCCGGCGGATGTGAGCGATCCGTTCCAGTATGGGCGGATGGGAATAGTGAAGAAAAACATAGAAGGGATGGGGGGTGAGGTGGGAGAGATTGTCGCGCGACAGTTTCTTCAGCGCCGAGATCATCGCTTCGCCCAGTCCGGAGGTGGTGACCGCGAACTGGTCAGCCTCGAATTCATGCTTGCGCGAAAGCAGATTCATCAGCGGCCCGAGGATCAACTCGACCGGAGAATAAAGCAGGCCGAAAAAAAGCAGTCCCGCATAAAGTGATACCTCCTGCATGCCGAACGCTGCGTGCAGTCCCGCCAGACGTATAAAAATCGATAAAAGAAAAAACATTACGCCCATGTGGCAGATGCTCATCACCATCCCGGTGATGATATGCTTTTTCTTGTAATGGCCGATCTCGTGCGCCAGCACCGCGGTCAGCTCAGCGGTGGTATGTTTTTCGATCAGCGTGTCGAACAATGCGATGCGCTTGTTTTTGCCGAAGCCGGTGAAAAAAGCATTCGACTTGCTCGAGCGCTTCGATCCGTCCATGACAAAGACCCCCTTGAGGGGAAAACGCACCTTCTCCGCATAAGCCATGATCGACGCCCTCAGCTCGCCCTCTTCCAGGGGAGTGAATTTGTTGAAGAGGGGCATGATCCAGGTCGGGGCGATGAAGGTCACCAGCAGGGAGAATAGTGTGGTGGCCAGCCAGGCATAGAACCAGGCCCAGGTGCCCGCATATTGAAAAAAGGCAAGTACGCCCGCCAGCAGCGGCCCTCCCAGCACGACCGCCAGCAGCACTCCCTTGAGCAGATCGAGGATGAAGGTCCTGATCGTGGTGCGGTTGAAGCCGAAACGCTCCTCGAGGACAAAAGTGGCATAGAGGGAGAAGGGGAGGGAGAGCAGGCTGGAGGCGAAGGTCAGCAGTCCGATGAAGAGCAGTCCAGTGATTATGGGGGTAAAACCCAAGCCCCTCACCAATTGATCGAGCCAGTTAAAGCCCCCGGCAAACCAGAAGAGGAGCAGGAGCGCCAGATCAAAGGTGGCGGTGATAAAGCCGAACCTTGTTTTGGCGCGGGTGTACTCCTGCATGGTGGTGTAGGCCTGGGTGTCAAACAAGCCTTCGAACTCGGCCGGCAGCGGGTCACCCAGTGTGCGCACATTCAGCACACCGGCTGCTCTATCCAGCAGGTAGCTGAAGAGCAATGCACCCAGGATAATGATGGTGAATATATTCATTACTCGCCGCCCAATTCCCGTCTGAGAAACTGGCCGGTGTAGGAGGCCTCCACCTGCGCCACCTCCTCCGGCGTGCCCGTTGCGACCACATATCCCCCCTTGTCGCCGCCGTCCGGCCCGAGATCGATGATATAATCAGCGGTCTTGATGACGTCCATCTGGTGCTCGATCACCAGCACGGTGTTGCCCTTGTCCACCAGACGGTTGAGGACGCGCAGGAGCATGTTGCAGTCCTCGAAATGGAGACCGGTGGTGGGCTCGTCGAGAATGTAGATGGTGCGCCCGGTGCCGATCTTGCTCAGTTCGGTGGCCAGCTTGACGCGCTGGGCTTCGCCGCCGGAAAGGGTGGTCCCCGATTGGCCGAGGCGGATATAGCCCAAACCGACATCCTGCAGGGTCTTCAGCTTGCGCCTGATCGCCGGAAAATTGTCGAAAAACTCGAGGGCGTGGTCGACGGTCATGTCGAGGATGCCGGCGATCGACTCGCCCTTGTATTTAATCTCGAGGGTCTCTCGATTATAACGCTTGCCCTTGCAAACCTCGCAGGTTACGTAGACATCCGGCAGGAAATGCATCTCGATCTTTAAAATGCCGTCGCCCTGGCAGGCTTCGCAGCGGCCGCCCTTGACGTTGAAGCTGAAGCGTCCGGGCTGATAGCCGCGGATCTTGGCCTCCGGCAGCTGGGTGAAGAGATCCCGGATGGGCGTGAAAAGGCCGGTGTAGGTGGCGGGATTGGAACGCGGGGTGCGGCCGATCGGCGACTGGTCAATGGCGATAACCTTGTCGAGATGTTCCAGCCCTTCGATGGCGTCGTAGGCGAGGGGCGTCTCCTTGGAGCGGTAGAAATGCTTGTTGAGGAGGTGGTAAAGAGTCTCATTGATGAGCGTGCTCTTGCCGCTGCCCGAGACGCCAGTGATGCAGACGAGGGTCCCAAGGGGGATGTCGACATTGATCTTTTTAAGGTTGTTGCCGCTGGCCCCCTTGAGGCGCAGGTGGCTGCCGCTGCCCGCCCGCCGTTTTTTCGGCATCGGGATCACGCGCCGCCCGGCCAGATAGTCGCCGGTGATCGAGGCGGGATTGGCCGCTACCTCCAGCGGGGTTCCCAACGCGACCACCTGGCCGCCGTGCTCGCCGGCGCCGGGACCGAGATCGACGACAAAATCGGCCTTCTCGATGGTCTCCTTGTCATGCTCGACCACGATCACCGAGTTGCCGAGATCGCGCAGCCGCATCAGGGTGTCGATGAGGCGCTGATTGTCCCGCTGATGGAGGCCGATCGAGGGCTCATCGAGGATGTAGAGCACCCCCACCAGCTGCGAACCGATCTGGGTGGCCAATCGGATGCGCTGGGCCTCCCCCCCCGAGAGACTCCCCGCGGCGCGATCGAGAGTGAGATAATCGAGACCGACATCGTCGAGAAAGGTCAGCCGCTCGCGGATCTCCTTGAGGATCTGCTGGGCGATCTGCTGGTCGCGGTTGTTCAGTTCCAGAGCTGTAAAAAAGTGCTGCGCCCGGTCGATCGAAAAACCCACCACATCGGAGATGGTGTGATCGCCGATCCGCACCGCCCGCGCCTCCTTGCGCAGCCGCGCCCCCTGGCACTCGGGACAGGGGATGACATCCATAAAACTCTCGATCCATTCCCGGATGCCGCCCGACTCGGTCTGGTTGTAGCGCCGCTCCATGTTCTTGATGATGCCTTCAAACTTGTTGCGGTAGGTCCCCTCCATGCGGCCGGTCGAGGAGCGGTAGTTGAACTCCATCTCCTCATCGGAGCCGTAAAGCAGCACCTGCCGGCATTCCGGGGAGAGCTGGTCGAAGGGGGTCTCCATGGTATGGCCGTAGCGCTCCACCACGCCGGCGGTGAGGCTGAGATACCAGCCGTCCTGCATCTTGCCCCAGGGGATGATGGCTCCCTGATTCAGGGGTTTGGATTTGTCCGGGACGACCAGATCGGGCTCGATCTCCATCTTGGTGCCAAGACCGCCGCAGGCCGGGCAGGCGCCGTACGGGGTGTTGAAGGAGAACATGCGCGGGGCCAGCTCCTCGTAGGAGATGCCGCATTCGATGCAGGCATAGTGCTCGCTGAAGAGCAGCTCGTCGCCGCCGACGACGTCGATGAGGACGATGCCCGAGGCGAGGCTGAGCGCGGTTTCGACCGAATCAGTGAGACGGGTGACTATGCGCGGGCCGACGATGAGACGGTCGACGACCACCTCGATATTATGCTTTTTATTCTTGTCGAGCCGAATCTCCTGATCAAGCTCGAAGACCTCGCCGTCGATACGAACGCGGACATAGCCGTCCCGGCGCGCCTCTTCAAAGATCTCACGGTACTCCCCCTTGCGGCCGCGCACCACCGGCGCGAGGATCTGGATCCTGGTCTCGGCCGGCAGGGCCATGACCTGGTCGACGATCTGCTGGATGGTCTGGCGTTCGATCTTTTTGCCGCAGTTGTAGCAGTAAGGAACCCCGATGCGGGCGAAGAGCAGGCGCAAGTAGTCATAGATCTCGGTCACGGTCCCTACTGTTGAACGGGGATTGCGGCCGGTCGTGCGCTGCTCGATCGAGATCGCCGGCGACAGTCCTTCGATATAATCGACATCCGGCTTTTCCATCAGCCCGAGAAACTGACGGGCGTAAGCGGAGAGGGACTCGACGTAGCGGCGCTGCCCCTCGGCGTAAAGGGTGTCGAAGGCGAGGGAGGATTTGCCGCTGCCCGAAAGTCCGGTGATCACAACCAGCCGGTTGCGCGGGATTTCGAGGCTGATATTCTTGAGGTTGTGTTCGCGGGCGCCGCGAATGATGATGTGCTCTTTTTCCATATGCCCTTTTTTCCCTGATGCGTATCCGTTAATGTACAAAAACAGCGGGCAAAATTAAAGCATTTTGTACGCTCCCGGCGCCGGAGAGAGAAAAAGATTGACATTGTGGCAAAAAAGCAGTAAAATAATGAATATAATTCAGTATTTTACGCCCCTGAAATCTGGAGATTAAAAATGAACAAAATCTGCCGCCTGCTTCTGGGTCTGCTTCTCCTGACCCTGCCGCTGGCCGCCCAGGACCAGATGGCCCAGGGCGATGCCGCCTATGCACGCTTCGACAACACCGCCGCCCTGAAATTTTTCCAGGCCGCCTATGCCGCAGACACAACCAACTGCACCGCCGCCTGGAAGATCTCGCGCTCCCACGTCGATATCGGCGAACTCGCCGCCAAGGATGTCCAGCGCACCAACTATTATGAGGGTGAAAAATTCGCCCGCAAGGCCGTGGCCCTCTGCCCCAAAGATGACATGACGCATCTCACCCTCGCCATCGCCGTCGGCCGCGTCGCCCTGATGGAGGGCGGCAAGAAAAAGGTCGAGCTCTCCAAGGAGGTCAAAACTGAAGCGGAAGCGACCATCAAGCTCAATCCCGACAATGATATCGCCTACCACGTCCTCGGACGCTGGAACCGCGAAGTCGCCAACCTCAGCGGCATCCTCAAAGCCTTCGCCAAGGTCCTTTACGGCGGGCTCCCCCCGGCCAGCCGCGAAAAGGCTGCCGAACTCTTTGAAAAAGCGGTCGCGCTCAATCCAAACTATGTCAACCACCATTTCGAGCTGGGCATAACCTACGAAGACATGGACAAGCTGGATCTCGCCCGGGCCGAGTACGAAAAAGCCCTCGCGCTGCCCAAGACCGTCTTCAGCGACGATGTCCACAAGAAAGAGGCGCAGGCTCGTCTGGACAAGATCAACAAAAAGAAAAATTAGAGATATCAACGCCGGCCTGCGCACCGGCACGATAGCGAAAAGGCCTCCCAGACTTGGTCCGGGAGGCCTTTTTATTTATTGCCGCTTGCAGCGAAGAGCTTACTTGACGATGGCCATCCGCCGCAGTGCCGTGAACTCACCCGCCTCCATGCGCAGCAGGTAGAGTCCGCTCACCACCTCCTGGCCCGCATCGTTGCGGC
>DAOOPF010000065.1:0-18336 GCA_035388125.1 bacterium
TTTATAATGCCAAAATGGAAGACATCGCCCGCGAAGCCGGCGTCGCCGTCGGCACTACCTACCTCTATTTCGAAAACAAGGACGATTTGATGATCTCCATTTTCGAGGAGGAGATGGAACCGCTCATCAACCGCATGCGCGAGAATATGGCTGCCAAGACGACTGCGACTGAAAAGATCGCCACCTTTATTCACAGCCACCTCACCTTCGTCGAGCGCAATCCTGATATGGCCCATCTGCTTGAAGTGGAGATGCGCTTCTGCAGCCAGTTCATCCTCGGCTACCACGGCGGCCGCTTCAAGGAGTACCTCGATCTCATCTCCGCCGCCCTGGTGGAGGGACAGATCTCGGGCGAATTCAGGACCACGATCCATCCCTCCATCTTCAAGCAGATCGTTTTCGGCGCTGTGGATCAGATCGCCACCAACTACACCGTCAACAAGCCCAAACGCTTGCTGCTCTCCAGCTTTGCCGACGAGATCACCTCGGTGATCCTGCATGGTATCACCAAATAAACGCTTTTCAGCTCCCGGCGTCTTTCTGCCCGGGCACCGGTCCGCCGCCATAGACACCTTGATTGTAACCGCCGGCCCGGACTGCTCTCTCTCTGCATCTCTTCCTGGCCATTAATCCCTTAAGAAAGGAGCCAACGCGCGTGAAGATTCTGGTATGCATCAAACAGGTCCCCGATACCGAGGCGCTCCTCCGTATCGCTGCCGACCAGACCACCCTCTCCGATGCGGGCGTGAAATATATCCTCAATCCTTACGATGAATATGCCCTCGAGGAAGCCCTGCGCATCAAGGAGGCAGTTCCCGGCACTGTCATCAGGGCCATCACACTGGGACCTGCCCGCTGCGCTGAGGTGCTGCGAACCGCCGCCGCCATGGGCGCCGATGAGGTGCTCCATCTCCGGGCGGATGAGATTCCTCTCGACGGCCTCGCATCCGCCCGCGCTCTCGCCCGCGTCGCGGCCGAGTATACCCCCGATCTCATCCTGCTCGGCAAGGAGTCGATCGATGACGGCAACATGCAGGTCGGGCCGATGCTGGCCGAGCTGCTCGGACTGCCCTGCATCACCGTCGTCACCCGCCTGACCCTCTCCGCTGGCAGCCTGACCGCCGAGTGCGAGCGGGACGACGGCACGGCAATTTTTGAAGCCCCGCTTCCCGCCGTGGTCACCTGCCAGAAGGGACTGAGCGAACCGCGCTACCCCTCCATCCGCGGCAAGATGGCCGCCATGAAGATGGCTATTCCCGAACAGCCCGCCGGCGTGAGCGCCGGAAAGATCCGCATCACCAGGCTGACCCCTCCGCCCGCCCGTGCCGGGGGCAAAAGGGTAGGCGAAGGGGCTGCAGCTGTGCCCGAACTCGTCCATCTGCTCCATTCCGAAGCCAGGGTCATTTAATCAAGGAGTTTGCCAATGCCGATGGTTTTAGCGGTTGCTGAGGTTGCCGATAAGGGGCTGCGCCGGGTGAGTCACGAAGTAACCGGCCAGGCCCATCTTTTATCTGAGGCCATGGGCGGGCAGGTGACCGCGCTGGTCATAACGGGCTCCGCCGGAAGCGTTGATGCGGGGGAACTGGGCGCATACGGGGCCGACCAGGTGCTGCTCGCCGCCGATCAGGTCCTCGCTGCCTTTCAGGGCGATCAGTATGCCGAAGTGGTCAAGGCCGCGATCGGGCAGTGCGGAGCAGCCGTCGTCCTCTTTCCCGCCACAGCGGCGGGCCGGGAGCTGGCGCCGCGCGTCGCCGCGGCCATGGATGCTGTGCTGGCCAGCGACTGCATCGCCATCGGATGGCAGGAGGGCGGAGTGACAGCGCAGAAACCCCTCTATGCCGGCAAGGTCATTGCCGATGTGGCGCTGAGCGGGGAGCTCCAGATTGCCTCCCTGCGCCCGGGTCTTTTCCCGGCCCAGGCCTGCCGCCCGGGCTGGAGTGCGCCGGTGACTGCGCTCGCGCTGCCGCCCCTGACCGCCCGGGCGCATCTCAGGGAGGTGCGCGGCGGAGACGCGAACCGGCTGGATGTGAGCGAGGCCGATGTCATCCTGTGCGGAGGCCGCGGCATGCGCGCCCCCGAGAACTTTGCACTCCTCGAGGAACTCGCCGCCATGCTCGGCGGCGCCGTCGGTGCGACGCGGGCTGTGGTCGATGCCGGCTGGCGTCCGCATAGCGAACAGATAGGGCAGACCGGCAAGGTGGTTTCACCCTCCCTCTATATCATGTGCGGTGCTTCGGGCTCGATTCAACACTGGGCCGGCATGTCGGGCTCCCGCTGCATCGTCGCCATCAACAAGGACCCCAACGCTCCGATCATGCAGCGCGCCGATTACAGCATCACCGGCGATCTTTTTGAGGTCCTGCCCGCCCTTAAGCAAGAGATCGCCAGACTGCGCGGCTGATCCTGCCGAAAGGCCCGCGCTTCACCGCGGCGCAGAGGAGGGGCAGCAGCCGGAGAGAAAAGATGCAACCGTCATTCCCCAAAAAAGGGAGGTTCAAGTGCTGAATTGGACTGGCAGGATCGTGCTCCTGCTGCTCATCGCGTTGGCGTTTTACCGGTTTTACCGGATGATCGCTCTGCGCATCGGCCTCGTCCGGCTCGGACAGCGGCAAGCGGTGCGTTGGGACCGCCCTTTTGAACGCCTCGCCTGGATGGCGGGCCGTGTGGTCACGCAGACCTGCGCCATCCGGGAACGCCCATGGACCGGCGTGATGCACGCCCTCGTCTTCTGGGGATTCATCTTTTTCAGTGTCGCCACCATCAACCACGTGGCCGGGGCGTTCAGCCGGGGGTTTTCCATCCTTGGCCATTACCGCTTCGCCGATTTCTGGTTCCTCGGGGTCGACCTGACCGCGCTGCTCACCCTCATCGGGGTGATCGCACTCGCCATCCGCCGCTATCTGGTCCGGCCGGAGGGCATCACCCGCCCCCGGCCCATCTCCCGCTCTCCCCACAGCGCCTTCATCCTCGCCCTGATCGCCGGCCTGATGATCACCTATCTGCTCAATCAGGGGGCGGAAATGATCCTGACCGGAGAAAAGGCCTTCGCCTTGATGCCGGTCTCAGCACAATTTGCACCCCTCTTTGCCGGGATGGATCCGGCTGCTCTCACCCTCTGGAACGACCTTTTCTGGTGGTCCCATCTCCTCATGCTGCTGGGATTCGTGGTCATCATCCCCGGCAGCAAACACCTCCATCTGCTCTCCGGTCCGGTCAACCTCTTTTTCCGCAGCCGAGAGCCGATCGGCACCCTGCAGCCCGTCGATTTTGACAAAAGCGAGCAGTTTGGTGCGGCCACGATCAATCACTACCCCTGGAAGAACATCAGCGATCTCTTCGCCTGCATCGACTGCGGCCGCTGTCAGGATCTCTGCCCGGCCTACGCCACCGGCAAGCCCCTGTCGCCGAAAGTGGTGATGATGAGCCAGCGCTCCTACGCTCTGGCCGAATCCAAAGCCCTCCTCGCCGGCCAGGCGCCCTCCGCGCCGATTGTGCCCGCGGCCCTCAGCGAGGACGAGATTTGGGCCTGCACGACCTGTGGCGCCTGCATGTCGGTCTGCCCGGTCCTGAATGAACACATCCCCGCGATCGTCGACCTGCGCCGCAACCGGGTGATGATGGAGAGCGCTTTTCCCCAGGAGCTGCAGAGCGCGTTCCGCGGCCTCGAGACCAACAGCAATCCCTGGAACGCCGGCAGCAGCGGACGCATGGAGTGGGCGGAAGGAATGGAGGTGCCGCTCATGGCCGAGATCGGTGAGGCGGACTATCTCTGGTACGTCGGCTGCGCCGGAGCCTTCGACGACCGCGCCCGGGCGGTCAGCCGCAGCCTGGCCGCCATCCTCCGCCATGCGGGGATCAGCTATGGCGTGCTCGGAGTCGAGGAGAAGTGCTGCGGCGATCCCGCCCGGCGCACCGGCAATGAATACCTCTTTCAGACGCTGGCCATGGAGAACATCCAGCTTTTACAGCAGTATAAATTCAAATATCTGCTCACCTCATGCCCCCATGGCTTCCACATCTTCGGGGAGGAGTACCGCCAGCTCGGCGCGGAATTCGAGGTCATCCACCACAGTCAGCTCATCCGGCAGCTGCTATCGGAGGGAAGAATCCGGCTGACGGAGGAGGGCGCGGGACGCCTCACCTGGCACGACTCCTGCTACCTGGGCCGGTATCACCAGATCTATGACGAACCGCGCCAGGTGCTGACCGCTCTCGCCGGTGCGCCGCCCATGGAGTTGGCCCGCAACCGCGACCACAGCTATTGCTGCGGCGGCGGGGGCGGCGGCATGTTCATGGAGGAGCGTCTCGGCACGCGCATCAGCCACAGCCGCATTGCCGAAGCGGCGGCGGTCAATGCGGAGACGGTCGTCAGCGGCTGCCCCTTCTGTCTGACCATGCTCGATGATGCCATCCGCGAAAAGGGGCTGGCCGAGCGGATGCGCACGGCCGACCTCGCCCAGCTGGTGGCAGCGCGACTCGCATAGAATCTGACGATGCCGGCGAAACTTCTGTATGCCGATTCCGGCCGGATGAAAACAAAAAAGGGCTGCCCAGTGGGCAGCCCTTTTTGTTGTGACGGTTTGTACCGGCGATCAGCGTACCAGCGTCATGCTCTTGATGGCCTTGAAGGAGCCGGCCGTGAGATGATAAAAGTAGACGCCGCTGGCATGGTTCAGCGTCCGCCAGGATGCTGAATGGTTTCCGGCGGGCTGGAACTGGCTCACCAGAGTCTCCAGCTCGCGCCCGCGCAGGTCGTAAACCTTGAGCGTGACATGTACCCCTTCGGGGAGCTGGTAACGGATAGTGGTCTCCGGGTTGAAGGGGTTGGGATAGTTCTGCTCCAGGGCAAACTCCGTGGGCAGAGCCTGGAGCGCGACCTGGGCATTCTCCCCGGCCGCCGCGGCGGCTGCTTCGAAGGCCGCCAGAGCGGGGACCGGTTTCGGGATGATCACACCGTTGACCGAGGCCTCGACCACACCCTTGTTCTGAATCGAGCAGGTGTAGGTGCCCGGGTTGGCGCTATCTTCCGTCAGGCCGGTGCCGAATGCGACCTGGGGATTGCCATAGTAGCCGTCGGTATTGAAGCTGTAGACGACGATATCATGCCGGGTCAGGCCGGTGATGGCGCTGCCCAGGGTATCCTTGATCGTCATGGTGACGGTCTCGCCGCTGACGCTCAGGGTCGACTGGGCCGGATCGGCCAGCTTGGTGTCGAACCAGACCTCGAACTCGCCGATGGCGGCATAGGTGTACGCCAGGGGGGCGGTGACCATCAGCTTGATAAAACGGGCATCGACCGGCTCGAACGTCCAGCTCATCCAGTCATCATGAAGCAGGGCGGGGGTGCTGACATTGTTGCTTTTGGTGGCGGCCAGCACCTCGGTGAAAGTGACGCCATCGGTGGAGACCAGCACCTTGAACTCCGTGGCCTGCTTTTTCAGATTGTCGATGCCGGTGTCGGTCATCATCCGCACCTGGTTGATCTTGCGGGTGGATTGATCGGTGAACTCGTAGATCGCCCAGGCCGCGCCCGAGGCGTCCGCTGCCACTTCGGCGGTGCCGTCGTACCAGTAGAGATCGCCGTCAACCGCGTTGCTCCAGGAGCCGGCGCTGGTGGTCGGAGTGCCGCTCACCAGCTGCAGGTGGCCATAGCCGCCCGGTCCGTAGACGCGCATCATATCCTCGAACTCTTCGCTCTCGACCGGACCTTCAAGGCTGATGTCATAGCTCTCGCCTGGGCCGGCCGGCGGAACGACATGACGATAGATGTAGGAGGGGTGATCCCAGAGCGACCGCTTGTCGAGATCCAGCCACCACTTGTAACTGGTGAGGGGCTTCATCGAGGTGAAACGGGCCAGCAGGGGAGCCTGGCCGACGTTGACATCGGAGTTGATGTTGGCGACCTGATCGACGTCGGGCTGAAGCACCAGCACCGTGACCTCGGCGCAGTTGTTATCGCCGTTGAGATCGGGGACCGCCCCATCGACGGTGCAGCCCGTATTGGTGATCTCGGTACCCTCGGGCACATCCGCATCGACAGTGGCGTAGACGCGGACCCGCTTTTCCTGATTGCGAAGAATGGATTGCAGGGTCCAGGTGACTTTGGTGCCGTCAAAGCTGCCGCCGTGGTCGGCGTACTGGAAGGTGAGTCCCGCCGGGAGCACATCTTCGACGACCACATCCTCGGCATCGGCATCGCCGCGGTTGAAGAGCTGGATGACAAAGCGGTAGGTCTCGCCGGCCATGACAGTGGTGAGCTTGGGTCCGCCATCCGCTTCGCGCACAAATTTGGCGGCCACCTCGATATCGGCGGCGAAATCGTCGTTGATGATGTTTCCGCGGGCTCGGGCATCGGTGATGGTCAGCGGGGTTTCGTCGGCGAGGAGGGCACCGCTGAGGCGGACGAAAAAGTGCTCATCCGGTTCGACCCGGTTGTCGGCCACGTAGATGATGCGGATCCGCTTCATGGTCTCGCCGGCGGGGATGGTCAAACGGTCATTGGCGGGCACGTAATCGTTGTCCGCAGCCAGGGCGGTGCCGTCGGCGGTGAAATAGTCCACCCAGACATCCTGACTGGCCGGATGGGAAAGCTCGACGCGGAAGCGGCCGCGCTTCTCGTCGGGCAGATCGTTCTCGGGACTGTCACCCTCATCCGCGCCGTCGTTGACGATCGAGACGGTGGGGAGGGGATCGTTATCGACGATGGTGCCCGTCGCGCTGTTGTCAAGCACAGCGATGGGCATATTGCTGTTTTCGGTCCGGGCGCTGATGATGGTGACGGTGAAGGTCTCGTTGCCCTCATAGATGTTGTCATCGATGGTAAGGACGGGCGCCAGACCGCGGTTGCTGGCGTTGAGCGGGATCGGCACGGTGCGGACACTCGCATCAGGACCGGAATAGTCGGCCGGATAGGCGGCCGTGCCGGGGTTGATGGTGTAGGTGACGATAATGCGCTCGCCGGTGTCGTTGGCCCGGTCGAGCTCGACCCGCATGTAGAAATCGGGATCATCCTCCGGGCGATTGAGATCCGGGACGTTGACGATCGAGGGCAGATTGACCTGCGCCAGACCGGCGATGGCATAGAGAAACATGAACGCGAAGATGATAGCACTTTTTTTCACGGTGCCTCCTGGTTTAAAATAATGAGCGACGCCTCCGGCAGCAGCAGTCGCCGAGTCCGGAGATGCAATAGCATGCTCCAGGATCAGCTTGCGCCGGCTGGCCTCAAGCGGCATGGGTGCGGCTGGGTGAGCCCCACCTTGCCTTATCAATTCCCCTTGTGCAAATGGATTACGACGAACAAAAACTGTTGGTTAGGTAGTGCAGATAAAACTGAGGAAATGCCGTGCGAAGGATGCTGTTGCGCGGGAGTCAATACCAGTGCTGCTGTTGTTTAATGTAACAAATATAGGCTAAAAAAATTCCAAAAGAAAGAAAAATTATACATAATCGTTATAAATAACGAATATTATTGCATTATTTACAATCTGAAAAAGTCAAGCAAATTGTGGCCCATTATTTGCCCTCAATATGGTAATCCGTCGCCGCCGGAGCAGGCATGTCTGTAACCTTAATAATTACAATCTATATGTCGACCATTATTCATCCGCGTGTGGCGGCGGGGCCACATCTTGTGAGGAGGCTATGAGACCATTCCCTTTCCTGACCATCCTGTTCTATCTGCTCGTCTCCCTTCCCCTTTTCGCCCAGCCGGCGGACCATCGCCGGCTCATCTACAGCCATCCCCTGACCTCGGCCGCCCCGGGCCAGGGCGAAACCATTTACAATATCGACGGGGAGTTCGATGCGGTCAAGGGGTGGAACGCAGAGCATACCACCAGCCAGCTGCAGATCCATCTCGCAAAACCGCTGCCCCTGGAGGGGACGCTGGCCGTCAAGGTCACCAATTTCAATCCGGCCGAACAGTGGGTGGATGATCTCAAGCTGCACATCATCAACCTCTATTCCCGGATCTATACCAACAACAAGGAGATCTTTGACACGGACGGCTCCTGGATCCAGATCCGCACCGGCAGCGGCTATTCCACCATGCCGGGCAGGGCCGGATTCAAGGTGCTGGCCGCGGCGCGCGGCATCGGCACCCGGGATGAGGTCACCTGTGTTGAGGATTATCTTTGGCGCCTGGGCCGCATCTATGAATTTCGCATCACCTGGACGAGAGAGCGGGTCTATGCCTTTCTGGATGGTAACCTGATGGCTGAACTTGCCTTCAGAGGGCAGATCGAGCCGTTCAAATATCTTCTCATCGGCAAGGATAACCTGATCTGGGGCTATTGTGCTCAGCCGGGACCCTGGTATTTCGATCTGCGCGTCTACGAAAAAGGAGAAGCGGTGGTGGTAGAGGACAAGGTGCCACCGGCAGCGCCAAACCATGTCACGGTTCGGCCGCTGGCGGTGGTCCGATAGGGGGGGGGAGGGGCTCAGCAGCAGCTGCGGCTGCCGCCGAAGCCGACAATGAAGCGTTCCTCAAAGAGATAGTGGGCATGGTCTATGAGCAGATCGCCGTACATGTTGGCGACCTGCGCGATGCGATCATCCCAGAAAATAGTGGCATCGCCAAACTGCATTCTGTTTGCAGCAGGGAGTTCCGCTTGGGCAGCCTCGACCAGGCTGAGCTTGGGGCCGCCTCAGCCAAAACCGGCGATGACAACCTGATAGGAGAGCGGCCCCTTTTCCGCAGCCTTGAGGAGGGCCTTTTCTGCGCGTTCCGTTAAACTGATCATTCCCGCTGGTCACTCCATTTTATTTTCACCCGGGTCAATTACCTGCCGCATCTTCATAACTTGCCTATAGCTTATCACATTTTCGTCAAATAATCAAGCCTTTTCGTCGGCTCTTTCCACTCTCTCCGACAAAGTGCGGCGCAGGTCGCATTTGTTAAAAAAAATAAAAAGTACTTGATATAGTCTCGCTGATTAATTATAATGAACTATACGCGCCCATCTGGCTTGGATCGACCTGGCGAATCTCTAAAAGGGAGTGGCAGGTGAAAATTCAGACGACGTGTCCCTACTGCGGATGTGGCTGTGGAATGCTCCTGGAGGTGGAGCAAGGCGTGGTTCTGGCTGCCGCGCCGCAAAGAGATCACCCTGTGAGCCGAGGCACCCTCTGTATCAAGGGGTGGAACGGCCACCAAATCATTCATCACCCCGATCGCCTCACCCAACCCCTTCTTCGTATCAACAACCGCCTCAAACCCGTAAGCTGGAACAAAGCGCTCTCCTATGCCGCCGAAAGGATCGCCGGAGTGCAAAAAGCCCATGGCCGGGATGCGCTCGGGGTGATCGGTTCCCTCAAGACGACCAATGAAGCCTCCTATCTGCTCGGCAAGCTGGCGAGGTCGGTGCTGCAAACCCCCCATCTGGATGCCCCGCTCCGTTTTGACCACGCTCCCTCCCTGCGCGTCCTGCGTGAGCAGAGCGGGTTCGCCAATGCCACTGCTGCGCTCGCCGACATTGAGAAGGCGGGGGTCATTCTGGTCATCGGCGCCGATGCCAAAGCGCAGAATGCCCGCGCCGGCTCCCTGCTCCTGCAGGCCGCCAAACGGGGTGTTCCGGTTATTCAGATCGATCCCCGCCAGCAGGAGCACAGCCGTTTTTTCCGTTTGCACCTCCGGCTGCGCCCCGGCACCGACCTGGCTCTGATCAACGCCCTCAGCCATATCCTGCTCGCGGAAGGCTGGCAGGCGCCGGGCGTCACCGGGCTTGCCAAGCTGCGCGATGACGGCCTCGACCGTTTCACGCCCGGCTACGCAGAAAGCGTCTGCGGCGTCGGGCAGGATGAGCTTCGCACCGCCGCTGAGTTGATCGGCAAGGCCTCCTCTCTGCTCATCCTCTTTGGCACCGGCATCACCCAGCAGGCCAACGGCACGGCCAATGTCCGGGCCCTCTGGAATCTCGCCCTGCTCACAGGCAGCATCGGCCGTGAGGGCGGGGGGCTCCTGCCGCTGCTGACCTCCAACAACAGCCAGGGGGCGGCCGATAGCGGTCTGATGAGCGAATGGGGGCCGGGCCAGCGCGACCTGCGCGAGGCCGAGGCCCGCCGCGCGATCGAATCGGCCTGGGGCTGCAGTCTGCCCTCCCAAAAGGGATTGACCCTCCAGGAGATGCTCGATCAGGCCGGCGGCCGCATTCGTGGTCTCTACGTCGTCGGCGAGAACCTCGCCTGGAGCGCCCCGGAGAGCGCCAAAACCCTGGCGGCGTTTGACAAACTTGATTTTCTCCTCGTGCAGGAGCTTTTTCTGACCGAGACGGCGGCGAGGGCGGATCTGGTCCTGCCCGCCGCCAGCTTCGCCGAGCAGGAGGGAAGCTATACCAGCCTGGAGCGCCGCATCCAGCGCGTGCGCCGCGCCATCGCCCCGCTCAAGGGCTGCAAACCCGACCTCGAGATCATCCAGCTGCTGGCCAACGCCCTCGGGGCGGGCTGGCCGGTGCGGAAGGCTGAAGAGCTCTTTTCCGAGATGCAGCAGTTCATGCCCTGCTACAGCGGCATCAGCTGGAAATCGATCGGCCGGCCCGGCGGGGTCCTCTGGCCCGCCCACACTGACGACGAGGAGTGCATCCTCTATCGCAAACTGATCGGCGACCGCCAGGGCGCCTTCACCGAGGTGACCGCCGGCCTCCCCTTTGGCGAAGAGCCCGATGAGGAGTATCCCTTCTCACTGATCACCGGCAGGCCACTCTTCCACCGCCGTTCCGGAACCCTGGTCACGCGTTCCTTCACTCTTGACAAGGAGGACCCGGTCGCCACCGTCGAAATCAACACCGATGACGCCAAGACGCTTAAATTGCGCAGCGGCTGGCAGGTCCTGGTCAAGACCCGCCGCGGCGAGGTGCGCCGCACCGTCATCGTCACCCGTGCCGTGCCGCCCGGGACACTCTTCCTCCCGATCCACCACAAGGACGGCCTGACCCAATCCCTGATGCCGTCCATGCTGGAACCGGAATCGGCCATTCCGCAGATGAAACTATGCGCCGCCAAATTGGAGATGGTTTGATGCAGGCAGGAACACGGCTGGTCGTCAGCAAGCAGGCCTTTCTCGAAAATTTGTCACTCTGCATGCAAAAGATGACCGTCATCGGTCCGCAAAAGCTTGCCGGCGGCGAAGTGACCTTCGGGCCGCTTCGCTCCCTGCGCAGGCTGACTTTCGATTATGTCAACGATCTTGATCCGCTCAAGCGCTTCTTCCTCCCGCCGCGCGAGGTGCTCTTTGCGTACGATACCTCGGGCAGCAAGCCCCGGCTCAGCCAGCCGCCGCCGGAAAAACCCCGTGTGCTCTTTGGCATCCGTTCCTGCGATGTGCAGGGGTTGGTCCACATGGATGGATTTTTCCAGGGGGCCTATTACGACGAGCTCTACCTGGCCAGGCGCAAGAACACCCTGATCATCAGCCTGGCCTGCAATACGCCCAACGAAAGCTGTTTCTGCATCTGCTGCAACGGCGGTCCCTGGCTGGAGAGCGGCTTCGATCTGCAGCTGACCGATCTCGGTGAAGAGTTTCTCATCGACGTCGGTTCCGGCGCCGGCCGCCGCTTTCTTGAGGAGTGGAAAGTGCCGGCCGTGAAGGCAGGCAGGCGCGATGAGAGCCGCCGCCGCGAGCTTATGGAAGCCTGCGACGCCCGCATGCTCCCCACCGCCTATCTCGCCAAGGCCTGCATCCAGATCACCAACAATCGTGTGCGCGAGGAGCTCTGGGAAGAGATGGGTTCCGAATGCTTCAGCTGCGGGGGGTGCACCCACGTCTGTCCCTGCTGCACCTGCTTCGATGTCGTCGACTGCCCTGAGGGAGCAAAAAGCGGGACCCGCGTCCGCTGCTGGGATTCCTGCCAGTACTCCGGCTTTACCCGCGAGGCCTCCGGGCATAATCCGCGCGCCCGCGCCAAGGAACGGGTCAAACGCCGGTTCTATCACAAACTGAGCTACGCCTATATCCAGCAGGATGGTCACCCTGGTTGCGTCGGCTGCGGCCGCTGCATCACCGTCTGCGAGGCCTTCGGGCTCCTCGATATCAGCGCGGTGGTCAAGCGGCTGCGCCGGGATGGACAGTGAGCCTATGGAAAACATCTATCTGCCCGACCTCGCCGTCATCGACCGGATCGTCGATGAGACCCATGACATCAAGACATTCACCCTGAGCCTGATCTCGCGCGAGCTGAGGAAGAATTTCCGTTTCAAGTCCGGCCAGTTCGTCGAGGCCTCGGTCTTCGGCGCCGGTGAAGCCCCCTTCGGCTTCGCCTCCAATCCCAACCATCCGGAGCAATTCGACATCACGGTCCGGGCCGCAGGGATTGTGACCCGGGCCATGCACGCTCTTAAACCCGGCGGTTTTATGGGCATCCGCGGCCCGCTCGGTAACTGCTTCCCGCTCGAGGAGGTCAAGGGGCAGGATATCCTTTTCATCGCCGGGGGCATCGGGCTGCCGCCGCTTAAATCCCTGATCGATCCGATGCTCGACTGCCGGGGCGATTTCGGCCAGTTCATCATCCTCTACGGCGCGCGCACGCCCGCCGACCAGGTCTACAAGCCACTGCTCAAGCAGTGGAGCGAACGGGGTGATATCACCCTGCTCCAGACCGTGGATACTCCCGATCCGGACTGGAAGGGGCCGGTGGGGGTGGTGACCACCCTCTTCGAAAAGATCAAACTCGACGTTGACCGCACGGTCGCTTTCACCTGCGGCCCGCCCGTGATGATCCGCTTTGTCATCCAGGAGCTGCTGGCCATGGGCTTCGCCGAGGAGCGCATCATCTCCACCCTCGAGCGCTATATGAAGTGCGGGGTGGGCAAGTGCGGCCACTGCGCCATCGGCCACAAGTATATTTGTGTGGACGGACCGGTCTTCTCGTGGCGCCAGATCAAACGGCTGCCGGAACGATGAACGGAGTGATGGAAAATACAGCCCGGACGAACCTGCGTGCGGGCGAATTTCCCCTGCGGCAGAGTGAGGGCATAACCGTCGTGCTTGGCATCGGCAATCCCCTCTGCGGCGATGACAACCTTGGCTGCGAGACGGCCCGCCTGCTGAACTCCTGCGGCTTCGCCCACGCCCTGGTCTGCGAGGAGGTGCCTGAGAATTATACTGCGGAGGTCAAGGCGCTCCGGCCCCGCGCGATCATCCTCATTGATGCCGTCGATTTCTCCGGGACGCCGGGCGAAATCATCTCTCTGCGCCGGGAGCAGCTGCGCAGCGATCGTTTCAGCACCCACAAGCCGGGCCTCGCGCTGCTCATGCATTATCTGGAGGCTGAAACCGGCGCGGATGTGACGCTCATCGGTGTACAGCCTAAAAACCGGGCGCTGCATGCGCCCATCAGCCCGGAGGTGAAGGAGAGCATCACCTGTCTGGCTCAGCTCCTCGCCGGTCCGGCCCTGCCGGCCGAATCGGGAACGGCATGATGCGCGGCCGGCGCTGCGCGCTGCGCGCGGAACCGGCGGCTCCACAGCGAAAGGGAAAAGCACGATGTCCAGCGTGATCCTCTTGTTCCTCTTGCCCTTCATCGGAGCTGTGCTCTGTGCGCTCCTGCCCGCAAGGCATGCCGACAAGTGCGCCATGGGGGCGGCGGGGGGGATGGTGCTCAGCCTCCTCTGGCTGCTCCTGGCCAAACCCGAGGGGAGCTGGCTAAGCCTGCCCTTGACCTGGCGATGGCTGGAGGGCTATTTCCGGGAGGGCCTCTTCGGTTTCCTCCTCGACGGTCTCTCCCTGCTCCTGCTGCTGGTGGTCGTACTGCTCGGCTTTCTGGTCGTGCTCTACGCCACCGCCTATCTCGGCGCGGGCAACCGGGAGCATGCCGGCGCTGAGGGCAAGCCCCGCCATCACGCCTGGCTGCTGCTCTTCATCACCGCCATGATCGGCGTCGCTCTCTCCCCGAACCTGCTGCAGCTCTATTTTTTCTGGGAGATGACCACCCTCTGTTCGTGGGCGCTGATCTCGCACTATCGCAATCCGGAATCGCTGCGGGCCGGTTTCAAAGCCCTGCTGATGACCTTTTCGGGTGGTCTCTTTTTCGCTCTCGGGCTGGTCCTGCTTTATGTCCATACCGGCAGTTTTGCCTTCGATGCCCTCTCTGATCTGGCTCCCCGGATGCGTCTGTGGGTATTTCTCTTTTTTGCGGTCGCGGCGTGGGCCAAATCGGCCCAGTTCCCCTTTTTCACCTGGCTGCCGGATGCGATGGCCGCCCCGACCACGGTGAGCATGTATCTGCATGCTGCGGCCATGGTCAAGGCGGGTGTTTTTCTCATGGTGCGTCTGGCTCTGGCCAATCCCGGCCTCCCCTGGGCCGCCGGTCTGATCGTCTCCATCCTGGCGGTGGTGACCATGCTGCTGGCACTCTGGTTATTTTTCTTCCAGGATGATCTGAAAAAGCTGCTCGCCTATTCGACCATCGCCCATCTCGCCTATGTCTTTCTGGGCGTAGGGGTGGCGATCATGGGCAGCCGGCTGGGCGGCTATGCCGGAGCGATGCACATCATGAACCACAGTGTCGGCAAGGGGCTGCTCTTTCTGAGCGTCGGGGTGCTCAGCTATACCGCCGGCACCCGCAGGATATCAGAACTCTCCGGCGTCGCCCGGACCTCGCCTCTGGCGGCCATGGCCTTCGTGGTCGGCATGCTGGCGATCCTCGGTGTGCCGCCTTTTTCGGGATTCTGGAGCAAATTCTATCTCATGGTGGCGGCGCTCAAACTGGGTGGAGTATCGGGCTGGCTGCTGCTGATTCAGTTTGCCCTGGAGATTGTTGTGGCGTTTGCCTGGTTTCTCCACATCGGCCACAAGGTCTTTTTCGGACCCGCTTCCGGCCCCGTTGCCAAAGCGGGCGCCGTACCCGGCGTCATGGCCGCTGTGCTGATCGTTTTGATGCTCCTCACCCTGCTCGCCCCCTGGGTCGCGATGCAGTTGATGGGAACAATGGGATTATAGCGGAAGGCATTCCCGTATTCCAACGCGAGGATTCGCAAGATGAACACATTCTTCTCCGCGCAGGGAATCTATCTGGCTGGTGCGCTCCTCGCCTTGCTTCTGGGCGGAAAGCGCAAGCTGGTCGGCTGGGTGGCCTTCGGAGCGGCCGCACTTGGCACTCTGCTGATCCTGACCATTGTCCTGGGGGTGTTCCGTGCGGGGCCGGTTTCGACCGGTTTGCCTCTCCTGCAGATCCCGGGCCTGGGGGCGGCCCTGATCTATCAGATCGACTATCTCAGCGCCCTTTTTCTCGCCATCATCGCCATCGTCAGCCTCCTGGTCACCCTCTATGCGCAAAAATTCATGCAGATCGCGCACTACCGCTCCGGCAGCCTCCGCTACTTTTACAGTGTGCTGCTGGTATTTTTCGCGGCTGT
The DNA here is from genome assembly GCA_035388125.1 of bacterium. Taxonomy (GTDB): domain Bacteria; phylum Zhuqueibacterota; class Zhuqueibacteria; order Residuimicrobiales; family Residuimicrobiaceae; genus JAKPUX01. The sequence continues at coordinate 15,352 of DAOOPF010000065.1, forward strand.
ACTGAATGTAGTCGTGGTGGCCGACCTCTTTTTCTTTTTCGTCTTTTGGGAAATCATGACGCTGACCTCCTATCTCATGGTCATCTTCAGGCACGAGGAGCGGGCGCGGCTGCGCGCAGGCTATAAATATTTTCTCATCACCCATGTGGCCACGATCTTTCTTTTCATCGGTGGCATCCTGCTCTATCGCTTCTCCGGCTCTTTTTCGTTCTCCTTTCTCAAGATAGCGATGGCGGAGATGCAGCAGAGCCAGCCCGGCCTGCTCCATTTCATTCTGGGCTGTTTCTTCCTCGGATTCGCCACCAAGGCGGGCATTCTGCCCATGGGCGACTGGCTGCCCGATGCCTATCCTGCGGCACCGGCCCCGGCCAGTGCGGCCTTTGCCGGCTCGATGACCAAATTGGGAATTTATGGCCTTGTGCGCGTTTTTTGCGGTCTGCTGCCCATCTCCACCCACAGCCAGATCTGGGGGCTCATCATCGCCTCGTTCGGAGCGGTTTCGATCCTGGTCGGGACCATGACCGCCCTGGTGCAGGATGATGCCAAGCGGCTGCTTTCTTTCCATGTCATCGGCCAGATGGGCTATATGTTTCTCGCCATCGGCATCGGACTCCATTTCATCGGGACGCAGCCGGTGATAGGCATGATCGGACTTGGCGCGGGCATTTTCCATTTGATCAATCACGTCAGCTATAAATCATGCCTTTTTTTCAACGCCGGGTCGGTTTTTTACAAGACCGGCACCCGGGACATCAACAAGGTCGGCGGTCTGGTCCGCATCATGCCCATTACTGCCGCGGCCACGATCATCGCGTCGCTCTCGATTGCCGGCATCCCCCCGTTCAGCGGCTTCGCCAGCAAATGGCTGATCTATCAGTCGGCGCTGCGCGGTGGCTTCAGCGAGCCCTTTTTTATCCTCCTGGCTCTGGTCGCCATATTCATCTCCGCCGTCACGCTCGCCTCGTTTATCAAATTTTTCGGTGCGATCTTTTTCGGCAAGTATACCGATAACGGCAGCAGGGCCAAACCGGGGGATGTGCCGCTGGCCATGCGCCTGCCGCAGAATTTTCTCGCCACCCTCTGCATTCTCTTCGGTCTGGTGCCGCAATGGCCAATAGGGTGGATCCATCGCAGCATCGCCTATCTCTTCCCGGCGGGCTCGATGCCGACAGCAGCATCGACCTTTGGCGGAGGGATCTTTCGCGGCTTTTCGCTCAACGCGGCGGGCAGCCCGGCCGCCTGGAACGCTCTCCTGCTGACGATCATCTTCGGCCTGTGCGCCCTGCTGGCGTGGGGCATCTTTCGCGCCGGCGGCGCCCGGCAGCGGACCGTCGAAACCTGGTACTGCGGCGAGGAGTTGAGCGACCAGGATGCGCGCTACCGCGCGCATGGATTCTATCTCCCCTTCAAACAGCTTTTCCGGCTGCGCATCGGCCGCTATGAACGGCCGGGCATCTATCCGACCATCGCCTGGCCGAAAAAGCTCTTCAGGAAAGAACCGGCCTTCAACCGGGTTATTGATATCGACCGCTGGTTCTACCGGCCCCTGGCGCATTCGTCGATGAAACTGATGCGCCTCTTCAGCGCCACCCACAGCGGCGCTCCCCATCTCTATTTGTTGTGGCTGGCGGTCGGAGCTGCGCTGGCCCTATTTATCCTCTTCACCCTATCCGGCGGCATGTAGTAGAAGGAGGCACGCTTGGCCATGACTGCACAAGAGATGCTTAACCATCTCAACAACAAGTTCGGAGCCCGCATCCGCCGTACCGAAAACCCGGTCCCCGATATGTTCCTGATCCATATCGACCGCAACGACAGCGTTGCGGTCAACCGCTATCTCTTCCATGATCTCTCCGGCCGTTTTGTCGTCGCGGTCGGCACCGATTACCGCAGCGAATCCGGCGGCTACCTGGTCGATTATGTCTACTCCTTCCCGGCGCACCATTTCTTCGTCACCGTGCGGCTGAACCTGCCGGAGAAAGACCTGTGGATCGAGGCGATCACCGGAGCGGCGGATATTCCGGCGGCCAACTGGGCGGAGCGGGAGATCCAGGACATGCTCGGCATTCCCCTGCGCAACCATCCCGATCCGCGCCGGCTCATGCTGGCTGATGACTGGCCGGCGGATCTCCATCCCCTGCGCCGGGACATGCCGCTGCAGACCTATCCGGACAAGGCCGTGGGGATGACCCCCATCTTCAAGGAGCCCCCGGAAGGGGCGACGGTCGTGCCGATCGGCCCCTTTTTTCCGGTGCTGGAGGAGCCGGCCCAGTTCCGTCTCTTCATAGAGGGTGAGAGGGTGGTCGGCGGCGATTACCGCGGCTTTTACAATCATCGCGGTGTCGAAAAGATCGCCGACAGCCAGCTCAACTATAACCAGGTGCCGTTCCTCGCGGAACGGATCTGCGGTATATGAGGGTCGGTGCACAGTACGGCGTACTGTCAAGCAGTAGAGAAAGCAGCAGAAATTGAGGTCCCGGCCCGCGGGCGTTTCATTCGCGTCATTTGTCTTGAGCTCGAGCGCATCCAGAGCCATTTGCTCTGGCTCGGCATCGCCGGCCATATCATCGGCTTTGATACAGTGCTGATGCAAGCCTGGCGCATCCGCGAACCGGTGATGTGGCTTTGCGAAAAGATCACCGGTAACCGCAAGCTTTTAGGCATGAATCTGGTCGGCGGTGTCCGCCGCGACGTCCCGAAGGAGCAGCACAGCGAACTGCTCGAGGTGATCGCCAGGGTGGAGAAGGAGAGCAAGGCAGTCCTCGAGGCCATCGCCGGCGATACCACCCTCCAGGCGCGCTGCGAGAAGGTCGGCGTCATCACCCCCGAAGATACCATCGCCCTGGCCCTGCTCGGCCCTACTGCCCGCGCTTCCGGCATCGGCATCGATATCCGCATCGACCATCCCTACGCCGCCTATCCCGAACTCGGGTGCGAGGTGATGGTCGAGCAGGGGTGCGACATCTGGTCGCGGGTGCTGGTGCG